>NZ_JBJZOG010000141.1:0-13027 GCF_047200535.1 Micromonospora mangrovicola
CCGTCCGGAGCGGGGTCCCGGCCACGGTCGGGACCCCGCTCCGGCGTCACGCCGTCCGTTCCCCGGCCGCCGACGCGTCGCCGATCCGGGGGAACGGCTCGATGGAGAAGACCACCTCGACCGGCACCTCGAAGTAGGCGGCGATCCGTAGCGCCAGGTGCAGGCTGGGCCGGAACTCGCCCCGTTCCAGGTAGCCGACCGTCTGGTAGTGCACACCCAGCGCGTCGGCGAGCTGCCGGCGGGAGATGCCCCGCTCGGCGCGCAACACCGCGATCCGGTTGTGCACGGTCTCGCTCATCGACGCCCTCTCATCCGACCCGCTGCATGGCCCGCTGCCGGCGCGCGGCCACCCGCGAGCCGGACTCCCGGCGGGCCATCCGGCGCAGCACGATCGGCGCCAGCACGAGCCCGAGCACCGCCCACGCGCCGAGCACGCCGAGCGTCTCCAGGTGCCGCCAGGAGTGGCCCAGTTCGACCGCGGCCATGCTGTCGGGCAGCAGCGCCGAGCGCATGCCCAACCCTAGCCAGTAGATCGGGAAGACCTGAGCGACGGCCTGGAGCCACCCCGGGTAGCCGTTGATCGGGTAGAAGATGCCGGAGAGGGCGATCAGGCCCATGTTCGGCAGCATGACCAGCCCGAGGTTGCGCGGGTTCTCGATCAGCGAGCCGAGGACCGCGCCCATCGGCAGGGTGGCGACCAGGCCGAGCACCGCCACGCAGAGCAGGGTGAGCCAGGCGGACACGCTGGTCACCCGGAGCCCGTCCAGGAAGAACAGCGCCGGGACGAGCTGGATGAGCATGCTCACCAGCGCCACCGTGGACATCAGGGTGATCTTGCCGATCAGGTAGCCGAGCATCCCGTTCGGGGTGGCCTTGGCGCGCAGCAGGGTGCCGTCCTCCCGTTCGATGACCAGCTGCGAGGCGAGCACCAGCATGCCGCCGAAGGCCAGCCCCATGCCGAGGGCGCTGGGCAGCGTACGGGCGCCGAGCGAGAAGGAGGTGCCGGGCACCGTGGAGCCGCGCATGAAGAACATGGCGGTCAGCAGGGCCGCGGTCGGGAAGAAGTAGTTCCACAGGTCCTGGCCGTTGCTCAAGGTGTTGCGCAGCTCGATCAGGCCGCGCCGGAAGCCGGCCCGCACGGCCGCCATGGTCGGGTTCATCGGTCACCGCTCCCCTGCTGCCACACTCCGGCGGACCGGCCGGTCCGCACCCCGGACTCCTCCTCGTAGACCAGTGCCATGTACGCGTCCTCCAGGCTCGCCCGGCGGACCTCCAACTCCTGCACCGCGTCGCCGTACTGGCGCAGCAGGTCGCGGACGAAGCCGGTGGCGTCGGCGGCGGAGTGCACGAACCGCTCCCCGTCCCGGGTCCAGCGGACCTCCGCGTCCCCGGCGACCCGGCGGGCCAGCTCGTCCGGCGAGCCGTCCGCGACGATCCGGCCACCGGCCAGGATGAGGATCCGATCGGCCAGCTTCTCCGCCTCGTCGAGGTCGTGCGTGGTGAGCAGGATGGTGGTCTCGTCCAGGTCGGCGAGACGGTGCACCAGCTCGTGGAACTCGCGCCGGGCGGCCGGGTCGAAGCCGACCGTCGGCTCGTCCAGGAAGAGCAGTTCGGGGCGGCCCACGATGCCGACCGCCACGTCCAGCCGGCGGCGCTGCCCGCCGGAGAGCTGGTGCACCCGCTTCTCCGCCTGCGGGGTCAGGCCGACGGTGTCCAGCAGGTCGTCGACCGGCCAGGGCCGGCGGATCCGGTCGGTGCCGTACGGGGCGTAGAAGGCGCCGAGGTGGGCGAGCAGGTCGCGGACCCGCCACTTGCCGTGGTCGCGCCAGGACTGGAGGACCACGCCCATCCGGGCGCGCCAGCGCTCGTCGCCCCGGCCGGGGTCTACGCCGAGGACGCGGACCTGCCCGGCGGAGCGCATCCGGAAGCCCTCCAGGATCTCGATCGTGGTGGTCTTGCCGGCTCCGTTGGGCCCGAGCAGGGCGAGCACCTCGCCGCGCCGGGCGGTGAAGTGGACCCCGTGCAGCACGTCGACGGTGCCGTACCGCATGCGTAGGTCACGGACGTCGAGGACCAGGTCCTCGTCGGGTGGGGGTGGAGTTTCGACAACTCCCGGAAGCTCGACCGCAGTCATACCGCGAAATGTAGCACTCCTGCTACATGTCGAGGCACACCCGCTCTCTGTCGGGTAGGCGTCGGCTCACCGCCGGGGCCGGTGGAGCCAGCGGGTGACCGGCGGCGGATCCTCCTCCTCGTACGAGCGGGCGGCGCGCACCGCGGCGGCCAGGCCGAAGGGGCGCGGCCGGACCGCGGGTCGCACCGCCGGGTCCACCGCCATCTCCCGGACCAGGGCGACCGCCAGGCCGAGCATCACCACCACGAACGGCAGCGCCACCAGGATGGTGGCCTGCTGCAACGCGGCCAGGCCGCCGGCCAGCAGCAGCGCCGCCGCCACCGCCCCGATGAGTACGCCCCAGAGCACCACCACGCCCCGGTGCGGGCGCAGCGCGCCCCGCGAGGTCAGCGAGCCGAGCACCAGGGACGCCGAGTCCGCGCTGGTGACGAAGTACAGCCCGACCAGCACCATGGCCACCACGCTGGTCAGCGTGGCCAGCGGCAGCGCGTCCAGCAGCCCGAAGAGCGCCTGCTCCGAACTGGCGCCCACGTCGGCGACCAGGTCCCGGGTGCCGGTGGCCTGGGTCCGCAGTGCGCTGCCACCCATCACCGCGAACCAGACGGCGCTCGCGCCGCTGGGCACCAGCAGCACCCCGATGAGGAACTGGCGGACCGTCCGCCCACGCGAGATCCGCGCGATGAAGGTGCCCACGAACGGCGCCCAGGAGATCCACCAGGCCCAGTAGAAGATCGTCCAGGACCCGAGCCAGGCCGGATCGGAGAAGGCACCGGTGCGGGTCGACATCTGCAGCAGGTTGCTCAGGTAGTCGCCGATCGACGCGGGCAGCACCTCCAGGGTGTAGACGGTCGGACCCACCAGAAAGACGAAGAGCATCAGCGCGACGGCGAGCAGCACGTTCGTCGTGGACAGCCACTTGACCCCCCGGTGCAGGCCGGAGAAGGCGGAGACGACGAAGGCGAGGGTCAGCGCGGCGATGACCACGATCTCCACCGCCCGGCTGTCCGGGACGCCGGCAACCAGGTCCAGCCCGGCGGCCACCTGGAGGGCGCCCAGGCCGAGGCTGGTGGCGGAGCCGAACACGGTGGCGAAGACGGCGAGCAGGTCGATCGCCCGGCCGAGCACGCCGTCCGCGGCCGAGCCGAGCAGCGGGTGGAAGGCGGCCGAGATCCGGTTCCCGCGCCCCTTGCGGAAGGTCGAGTAGGCCAGCGCCAGCGCGGCGATCGCGTAGATCCCCCAGGGGTGCAGGGTCCAGTGGAAGAGGGTGTACTGCATGGCCACCGATGCTGCGGCCCCGCTCTGCGGGGCGACCCCGGACGCGGGCGGCGGCGTCGCGAAGTGCTGGATCGGCTCGGCGACGGCGAAGAACACCAGACCGATGCCCATGCCGGCGCTGAACATCATCGCGATCCAGGCCAGCGCGTTGAACTCCGGCTCGTCGTCGTCGGCCCCCAACCGGATCCGGCCGAACCGGGAGGCCGCGATGACCACCGCCAGCACCAGGAACGCGTCGGCCGCGAGCACGAAGAACCAGCCGAACGTGTCGATCGCCCAGGACAGCCCGGCGTCCCCGAACCGGGCCAGGGAGCCGCGGGCGGTCACGCCCCAGGCCACCACCGCCAGCACCCCGACCACGCTCAGCCCCAGTACCACCCGGTCGGTGCGCTCCGCCGCGGGTGCTTCCCGTACCTGCTCCGCCATGACCCCATCCTCGACGGGCGGATCGCCCCGGCGGGGCGGAACGGCGCAGGAACCGACCCTTGCCGATCTTGACTACGGTGGGGACCCAGCGACCGGGGAGGGGACGCGGATGGCCGACGACACGGAGCTGACCATCGCGCTCGCCGAGTACGAGCACCTGCGCGAGCTGAGCCGCACCGTGCACGACCAGTCCACCGCCCGGTTCACCTTCTTCCTGGCGGTGGCGTCGGGGGCGACCGCCGTGTCGGCCGGGTTGCTCACCACCGGCGCGCCCGCCCCGGCCGGCCCGGCGGTGCTGGCCGGGCTCGGCCTGCTGGTCCTGCTGCTGGGGATCTTCGTCTTCGCCCGTCAGGTCGAGCTCAACGACCGGGGCCGCCGGTACGCCGTCGCCGCCACCGTGCTCCGCACCTACCTGGCCCGCCGCGCGCCCGGCCTGACCCCGTTCATCATCATGCCGACGCTGGACGACCCGGGGCCGTTCGCGCCCGAGCCGTTCCACCGGCACTGGTTCCGCGACCTGGTCAGCCAGGCCGGCATGATCGCGCTGGTGAACAGCGCCCTGGTCGGCCTGGCCGCCGGGCTGGCGGTGCTGCCCGCCGGCCCCGCCTGGCTGGCGGGCCCGGTCGCGGCGGCGGCCGGCGCCGCCTCGGTCGCCGGGCACCTGCGCGCGATCCGTCGCCGCGTCGCCCGCTCCGCCACCCACGTGGGCGCGGTCCTGTCCACTCGCCCGCTCTCCCCTCCCGCACCGCCCGACACCCCGCGCTGATTCACGGAAAGCGTGGCTGTTCCTGGTCCGATAGCCACGCTTTCCGTGAATCAGGGCGAGATCGGGGGCGGTCAGGCGGGAAGGGTGGTGGACTCCTCGGCCTCGACCTGGGCGTTCCAGGCGGCCTTGGTGGCGCGCCAGCCCTCGTCGTCCAGGCCGCGCCGCCAGTAGCCCGAGATGGAGAGCGCGTCGCGGGGCACCCCGCGGTCGACCCGCAGCAGCCGGCGCAGCTCCTTGACGGAGGTGGCCTCGCCATGGACGAAGGCGTGCACCCGGCCGGGCGGGAATTCCAGCGCCCGGACCGCCTCGACCAGCGGCTCGCCCACCGGACGCCCGGCCCGGTGCAGCCAGCGCAGCTCGACCGCGCCCGGACTGGCCAGCGGCAGCTCGTCGGCCGGGCCGTCGACCTCGACGAAGACCTTCGCCGGGGCGCCGGCCGGCAGCCGCTCCAGCGCGGCGGCGATCGCCGGCAGGGCACTCTCGTCCCCGGCCAGCAGGTGCCAGTCGGCGGCCGGGTCGGGGGCGTACGCCCCGCCGGGGCCGGTGAAGAGCACCCGGTCGCCGGGGCGCAGCCGGGCCGCCCACGGCCCGGCCAGCCCCTCGTCGCCGTGGTGCACCACGTCGATGGTCAGCTCGCCGGCCGCCGCGTCCCAGGCCCGCACCGTGTACGCCCGCAGCCGCGGCCACTGCTCTGCCGGGAACTCCCGCTTGATGGTGGCGAGGTCCGTCGGGTGCGGGTAGGCCACCCCGGCGGGCGGGAAGACCAGCTTCACGTAGTGGTCGGTGTACGCGCCCACCGGCAGGCCGGCCAGCTCCTCGCCGCCGAGCACCAGCCGGACCAGGTGTGGGGTGGGCCGCTCGGTCCGCACGACCGTGGCGGCGGTGACCTTCTTCGGGCGCTCCGTCATGCCGCTTAGGCTAGCCTAAGTCGCGGCCGCTCCCCCACCGGCCGTCCCGGTCACCCTCCCAGGGTCACGCCCGATCCCGGACGTGGTGGTCGCCCGCGCCGGCCGAGGCCACCACCTGCCAGGATCGAGCACGTTCCTGCCGGTGGCCGCCGGTCAGCGGACCAGCCAGGCGAGGGCGGCCGGGTCGGTGAGCGAGGCCACCTGGTCGATGACCACCCGGAGCCGGGCGGCGTCGTCGGGGGCGTCCCGCCAGAGCGGGGCGAAGACCGGGTCGAGCGCGTCGGGCGCCCGGTCGAGCAGGGTGGCGACCAGTTCGGCGAGGATCTCCCGCTGGTGGGCGTACCGGGGGCCGGCGCCGGGGCGACGCATCACGTAGCGCAGGGCGATGCCCTTCAGCAGCGCGCACCGGGCCCGGATCCGGCGCGGCACCACCAGGTCGGCGGCGTACCGGCGGTGCGGGCCCGGGCCGTGGCGCTCCTGGGTGGCGGCCACCACGGAGGCGACGAACCGGCCGGTGAGCACGCTGGTGGTGGTCTTCAGGGCGGCGAGGGCCCGGTGGCTGCCGTCGTACGCGGCGAGCGGGGCGAGCACCGGGTCGGCCAGCAACTCCGCCAGCACCTCGCCCAGGTCCTCGGGGGCCTCCCCGGAGTACGCGGCGGCCACGTCGGCGCAGAGCGCCCGGCGCTCCTCCGGGTCGGCCAGCAGCGGGCGCAGGCTGACGTACCCGCCGTGGATCCCGTCCTCGACGTCGTGCACCGAGTACGCCACGTCGTCCGCCCAGTCCATCACCTGCGCCTCCAGGCAGCGCCGGTCCTCGCCGGGGGTGCCGGCGCGCAGCCAGTCGAAGACCGGGCGGTCGTCGGGGTACACCCCGAACTTGCGCCGGCCGGGGCGGCGCGGCCAGGGGTACTTGCAGACCGCGTCGAGCGAGGCCCGGGTGAGGTTCAGCCCGGCGGAGCCGCCGTCCGGAGCGAGCACCTTCGCCTCCAGCCGGGTCAGTACCCGCAGCGTCTGCGCGTTCCCCTCGAAGCCGCCACAGTCGGCGGCGAGGACGTCCAGGGCGTCCTCGCCGTTGTGCCCGAACGGCGGGTGGCCCAGGTCGTGCGCCAGCCCGGCGGTGTCCACCACGTCCGGGTCGCAGCCCAGCCGGGCGCCCATCTCCCGGGCGATCTGCGCCACCTCCAGCGAGTGGGTCAGCCGGGTACGCAGGAAGTCGTCGGTGCCGGCCAGGTGCACCTGGGTCTTCGCGGCGAGCCGGCGGAACGCCGCCGAGTGCAGCACCCGGGCCCGGTCCCGCTCGTACGGCGACCGCCCGTAGCCGGTGTCCTTGGGCGCCTCGGTGACCAGCCGCGCGTCGCCGTCGAAGCCCGGACCCCCGCTCAACCGTCATCCCCGGTGCCCGGCCACCGCTGGCCGCGACCGCCGGCCTGGCAGCTGCGGCTCACCCCGTTCGCTCACAAAGCACGCAGAACTCGTTGCCCTCGGGGTCGGCCAGCACCGCCCACCCCGCCCCGCCCTGGCCCACGTCGACGTGCCGGGCACCCATGTCGACCAGGCGCTCCACCTCGGCCTCCTGGTCGGCCGGGCGCAGGTCGATGTGCAGCCGGTTCTTGCTCTCCTTGGGGCCGCTGACCGGGACGAAGACGATGCCGGGCAGGTCGTCTGGCGAGCGGCGGATCTCCACCTCGTCGGGCTTGTCGGTGATCACCTGGTAGCCGAGCGCCTCCGCCCACCAGTGGGCGAGCCGGGACGGGTCCTGGGCATCGACCGTCAGGTTCTCCCAGACGCTGCTCATGCGGCCGCCTTTCCTGATCACTCGTACGGGCGAGCTCAGGCTACGCCCGGAAGTCCGATCTGGCGCGTCGGGCGAGTGCGGGGCCGTCGACGCACGCCGGCGGCCCCGCGGCCCGCACCGTCAGCGGGAGTCGGAGCCGGTGGTGGTCACCGCCGCCCGGCCGGCCTCCAGCCGCGCCACCGGCACCCGGAACGGCGAGCAGGAGACGTAGTCGAGCCCGACCTCGTGGAAGAAGTGCACCGAGTCGGGGTCACCGCCGTGCTCGCCGCAGACGCCGAGCTTCAGCCCGGGCCGGGCGGCCCGGCCTTCCTCGGCGGCGATCCGGACCAGCCGGCCGACGCCGTCGCGGTCGATCGACTCGAACGGCGAGATGCCGAAGATGCCCAGTTCCAGGTAGCGCCAGAAGAACGCGCCCTCGACGTCGTCCCGGGAGAAGCCCCAGCCCATCTGGGTGAGGTCGTTGGTGCCGAAGGAGAAGAACTGCGCCGCCTCGGCGATCTGCCCGGCGGTCAGCGCCGCCCGGGGTACCTCGATCATGGTGCCGATCAGCACCTCGACACCGCTGTCGCCGATCACCTCGGCGATGATCTTCTCGGCCTCGGTGCGTACCGTCTCCAGCTCCTGGACCGCGCCGACCAGCGGGACCATGATCTCCGGGCAGGCGGCGCCGCCGGCCCGGACGACCGTGACGGCGGCCTCGGCGATGGCGCGGACCTGCATGGCGAACAGGCCGGGGATGACCAGGCCGAGCCGGACGCCGCGCAGGCCGAGCATGGGGTTCTCCTCGTGCATCCGCCGGACGGCGGCGAGCAGCGCCTCCTCCTTGGCCACGTCCTCGCCGCGCTCCTGGGCGACCGCGACGTTCACCGCGAGTTGCTCCAGCGGGGGCAGGAACTCGTGCAGCGGGGGGTCGATCAGCCGGACGGTGACCGGCAGGCCGTCCATCTCCCGGAAGATCTCGACGAAGTCCTCCCGCTGCAACGGCAGCAGCGCGGCGAGCGCCTGCTCCCGCTCGGCCTCGGTGGCGGCGAGGATCAGCCGCTCGACCAGCTCCCGCCGCTCGCCGAGGAACATGTGCTCGGTGCGGCACAGGCCGATGCCCTCGGCGCCGAACCGCCGCGCCCGCGCCGCGTCCGCCCCGGTGTCGGCGTTCGTCCGCACCCGCAGCCGCCGCGCGGCGTCGGCGTGGGTCATGATCCGGTGTACGGCCCGGACCAGCGGGTCGTCGGTCCGCTCGGCGTCCAGCTCGCCCTCGAAGTACTGCACCACCTCGGAGGGCATGACCGGCACCTCGCCGAGGTAGACCTTGCCGGTGGTGCCGTCGATGGAGACGACGTCGCCCTCGTTGACGGTGTGCCCGCCGACGGTGAACTTCTTCGCCGGCACGTTCACGTCCAGCTCGTCCGCGCCGGAGACGCAGGTCTTGCCCATGCCCCGGGCCACCACGGCGGCGTGGCTGGTCTTGCCGCCGCGCGAGGTGAGGATGCCCTTGGCGGCGATCATGCCGTTCAGGTCGTCCGGGTTGGTCTCCCGGCGGACCAGGATCACCGCCTCGCCCTCGGCGGCCAGTTCCACCGCCCGGTCGGAGGTGAAGACGACCTTGCCGACGGCGGCGCCCGGGGAGGCGCCGATGCCCTTGGCCACCGCCTCGAACTCGTGGTCGAGCTGGAAGCGCGGGAACATCAGCTGGGCGAGCTGCGCGCCGTTGACCCGGTGCAGCGCCTCATTCAGGTCGATCAGCCCCTCGTCGACGAGCTGGCCGGCGATCACGAACGCGGCGGCGGCGGTGCGCTTGCCGACCCGGGTCTGGAGCATCCAGAGCTTGCCGCGCTCGATGGTGAACTCGATGTCGCAGAGGTCCTTGTAGTGCTCCTCGAGCCGGGCCATGTACCCGAGCAGCTCGTCGTAGGACTTCTTGTCGATCCGCTCCAGCTCCTGCAACGGCACGGTGTTGCGGATGCCGGCGACCACGTCCTCGCCCTGGGCGTTGGCCAGGTAGTCGCCGTAGATGCCCTGCGCCCCGCTGCCCGGGTCGCGGGTGAAGGCGACGCCGGTGCCGGAGTCCGCGCCGAGGTTGCCGAAGACCATGGCCACCACGTTGACCGCGGTGCCCAGGTCGGCCGGGATCCGCTCCTGGCGGCGGTAGACCACGGCCCGCTCGGCGTTCCACGAGTCGAAGACCGCGCGGATGGCCAGGTCGAGCTGTTCCCGCGGCTCCTGCGGGAACTCCCGCCCGGTGTGCTTGGCGAAGATCTTCTTGTACGCGTCGACCAGCCCACGCAGGTCGTCCGCGTCCAGGTCGAGGTCGTTGTTCGTACCCTTGGCCCGCTTGGCGTCGTCGATGGCGTGCTCGAACTCCTCGCCCGGCACGTCGCAGACGGTCTTGCCGAACATCTGGATCAGCCGCCGGTAGGAGTCCCAGGCGAACCGGTCGTTGCCGCCGGCCTGCGCGCTCAGCCCGACGACACTCCGGTCGTTGAGGCCGACGTTGAGGACGGTCTCCATCATGCCGGGCATGGAGAACTTGGCACCGGAGCGGACGGAGACCAGCAGTGGGTCGTTCGGGTCGCCGAGCTTGCGGCCCATCTCCCGTTCCAGGGACTCCAGGTGCGCCTCGATCTGCTCGGCCAGCCCGTCCGGCTGCCGGCCGGTCGCCAGGTACGCCTTGCAGGCCTCGGTGGTGATGGTGAAGCCCGGCGGGACCGGGAGGCCGAGATTCGTCATCTCGGCGAGGTTGGCCCCCTTGCCGCCGAGCAGATCCTTGAGGTCCTTGTTGCCCTCGGCGAAGTCGTAGACGTACTTGTGATCGACCGTCTCTTGCGCTGCCACCAGAGCCTCCCACGCGCGCCATTGACACTTAACGAAGGTTCAGTTCGGACATACCCCGAGACCAACCGCCGGTAATCCCGGCGTCGTCAGCGATCGGTGGGCGAAGGTTAAGCGAACATCGAGTGGCCTGGGACCGTTCGGTGACAATAGGCACAACTGTCGCCACTATCCGCGTCCGTACCGGTTTTTGGGAACGCTTCCACGCGCAGGATCACGCAATTCCGATTCCCCTCGTACTCTTGACGGCACTGGTTTCGCTGAACCTGACCTTTGCCATATCCCGCGCAAATACACCCTCGGGAGCCGTCGCCGTGTCGACCACCCCCGCCGTCCCGTCCGAGACCGGTCCCGAACCGCTCGACCGGGCCGGCCTCCCCAGCCGGCAACCAGCCGCCGCCGACCTGGCCCGCGCCGCCGCCCGGCGGGCCGGCGACCTGCTCACCCCACCCGCCCCGGTCCGGCTGGGCGACGTGGTGCCCGCCCCGGAGCGGGTCGCCCCGGACCCGACGGCCGACTTCACCCTCCCCGCCGACGCGGTGATCCGGGTCAGCGCCGACCCGGCCGCCCGGGACGTCGCCGAACAGCTCGCCGAGCTGCTCCGCCCGGCCACCGGCCAGCCGCTGCCCGTCGCCGACGCTCCCGGCGCCGGCCCCGCCGGACCGCTGTCGCTCACCCTGTCCGGCGCCGCGCCGACCCACCTCGACGCGGCCGGCGACACCACGGCCGCCCGAGCGGTCGGCACCGGCGGCACGGACGGCACGGGCGCGGTCGCCACCGCCGGCGTGGCCGGCCCGGACGGGGCCGCCACCGCCGGCGGGGCGCCCGGCAGCGGGGATGCCGCCGAGGAGCTGGGCGACGAGGGGTACCGGCTCGACGTCACGGCCACCGAGGTCCGCCTCACCGCCCCCGCCGCCGCCGGGCTCTTCCACGGCGTACAGACGCTGCGGCAGCTGCTGCCGGCGGCGATCGAGCACACCACCCCGGTCGACGCGCGCTGGGTGGTGCCCGGCGGCAGCATCGTCGACCGGCCACGCTTTCCCTACCGCGGCGCGATGCTCGACGTGGCCCGGCACTTCTTCGACGTCGAGGACGTGCTGCGGGTGATCGATCACCTGGCCCGGTACAAGCTCAACCACCTGCACCTGCACCTCACCGACGACCAGGGGTGGCGGATCGCCGTCGACTCCTGGCCCCGGCTCGCCGAGGTGGGCGGGGCCACCGAGGTGGGCGGCGGGCCCGGCGGCTCCTACACCAAGGCCGACTACCGCCGGATCGTCGCGTACGCCGCCCGCCGCCACGTCACCGTGGTGCCGGAGATCGACCTGCCGGGCCACACCAACGCGGCGCTGGTCGCGTACCCCGAGCTGGCACCGGGCAAGATCCCGCCACCGCCGTACACCGGCACCGAGGTCGGCTTCAGCTACGTCGACCCGGCCGACGAGCGGACGTACGACTTCGTCACCGACGTACTCGGCGAGGTGGCCGCGCTGACCCCCGGCCCCTGGCTGCACCTCGGCGGCGACGAGGCGTTCAAGGTCAAGGGCGCGGCGTACACCGGCTTCGTCGAGCGGGCGCAGCTGATCGTGGCGGACACCGGGAAGACCGTGGTCGGCTGGCACCAGCTCGCCCCGGCGCAGCACAGCGACGGGCGGGTCCTCCAGTGGTGGGGCACCAACGGCGACGACCCCGAGACCGCCGACGCGGTACGTCGGGGCGCCCGGGTCATCCTCTCCCCCGGCAACCGCGCATACCTCGACATGAAGTACGCCCCGGACACCCCGATCGGGCACGACTGGGCCGGGCTGATCGACGTGCGGCACGCGTACGACTGGGATCCGGGCGCCCACCTGACCGGCGTACCGGTCGAGGCCGTGCTCGGCGTGGAGGCGCCGCTCTGGACCGAGTCGGTCACCACCCGGGCCGAGATCGAGTTCATGCTCCTCCCGCGCCTGCCCGCCGTGGCCGAGCTGGGCTGGTCGCCCCGGTCGACGCACGACTGGGCCGCGTTCCGGGAACGCCTGGCCGGGCACGGCCCGCGCTGGACCACCGCCGGCATCACCTTCCACCCCGCACCCGAGGTCCCCTGGCCGGCGACCCGACCCGTCCCCACCCAGCGCAGCGCCGCCACTCCCGCCGACACCCACTGACGCGGCATCCGGCGCCGGGCCGCTGCCCGCCGCCGGATGCCGCAGCTGGGGGTGTCCAGCGCCCGGAACACCGCGACCTGCGGCAGCCCGAACCCGATCTCGCGGGCCGCCCGTGACCGCGTGTCCGGGATATCCCGGTCGGCGTGGAGGTCGACCCTGCGCCCGCCCCGCCTCGGCGTGATCCACTCCGGTTCCGGCAGGTAGGGGCATCCGGCGCTCGAAACGCCGCCGGTTGCGGCATCCCGAGTCGATCACCGGACGGCCGCGGTGAAGTTGCTGACCCGCGTCGGGCTGCGGGTTTCGGTCGGCGACGGGATCCTGTGGTGCGCGCGTCGTGCCCTGGCCGGACCGCGTGGCCGGGACGTGCGCTGGCGGGTGGGCGACGACGGCGCTTTTGCGGCGCACCAGCCCGGCGAGGAAGAGGGTTCGAAGCGCTACGAACTTGATGATGCAGACGAGTCACCGGCGGGACCGATGGGACCGATGGGAAGCCGAGCAGCTCGCCATCCCCGGCCTGAGTCGTCCACGTCATCAAGTTCGTAGGCCGCGCCGGACCGTATGTCCGGGATCTCGGGAGGCGATATGCGCCGACCGGTTTGATCCACTCCAGCGCCGGCAAGCGGGGATACCCGAACGCCCGGGGCAGGCTCGGTTGCGGTATCCCGTGTCGATCGTCGGGCCGCGTGTCGGCTGGTGTCCGGGATGTCCGGGTCGGCGTTGCAGTCGGCGGGCGGTCGGCCCTGTCCC
>NZ_JBJZOG010000142.1:0-12993 GCF_047200535.1 Micromonospora mangrovicola
CTGGGGCTCCTGTCGGCCATGCCCGCAGGCTACCCCCTGGTAGGCGCGGGAGTCACCAGCAACGCCGCCGGCGGCGCTGGCGGGCACTGGGGCTGCTGATGCTGGTGGGGCAGTTGAGCGCGGGCTGGATCAGGTCCGGAACGTTGTTCGTCGGCACGGCCTGGGCAACGATGAGCCTGATCGCCAAGAAGGCCGAGAAACAGCCGCCAGGGATCACCAGGTCACTGGCACGCCGTGTCGTGATCGCCGATCTTGAAACGTCGATGGCCGTGGCGGGGACCTGCAGATGTGATCCAAGCAGGGCTGTGGGAGAAGCAGCCGCTGTCATCAGCCCGGCCCGAACGAACTTGGATGGTGCCCTGGAGCGCGTGGGACCACCTAACGCCCCTTCCCTGCCCGCGAACGACCATCGCCTACACGCCAGTTGTAACCGTGCAGGCGGCGAGCGGGTGTGGTTCGCCGGTCATGGCGGCCAGGGCGACGGCCTGGAGGTTGGCCTTGATGTAGGTGGTGGCGGGTCCGCGGCGGTCGGTGTGCCCGGCGTAGGCGCGGGCTACCCGTAGCCGTAGTGGCGTTCGACCCAGGTGAGGGTGGTGTGGCGTAGCCAGTGGGTGGAGATGCCTTGTACGGCGACCCAGGGCAGGCACTCGCCGATGCGTGTCCACAGGTGGTCGTAGCGGCGGCTGCTGATCGGCTGGCCGTTTCGGTAGCGCAGCAGCCGGTCGGTGGGCAGGACCGCACCCCGGGCCTCGGCGTGCGCGAGGAGGCGGGCGGCGAGGGTCGGGGTGATGGGCTGCCAGCGCAGCGTGCCGCCTTTCTCGGTGAGACGGATCAGGCAGTGTCGGGTGTCGAGGTCAACCAGGCGCAGCGCGATGGCGCCGCCGCGGCGGCAGGCGGTTTCGGTGTGCAGGCGCAGCAGCAGGGCGTCGAGGATGACGCCGTTGCCGCTGGTACGCGCCACCAGGTTGATGTCCAGCAGTTCTCCGGGGGTGAGGTCCCTGCGCGGGTTGGGCAGCCGGCGCGGCTTGGCCACCCGGTGCGCGGGGCTGTCCGTGGCGGGGAGGTAGCCGTCGGCGACGGCCGGGCGGTAGACGGCGCGGGCGGCGGCGATGACGTGCTCGCCCGCGTGGCGGCCCTGCCGGCCCGTGCGTCGGGTGCGGGCACCGGCGGTGACCTGACGCATGAGGGCTTCGATGTCGCTGGCGGTCACCTCGTTCAAGCGCAGGTGGCCGAGCGCGGCGGCCATGCGGTTCCAGTAGGTGCCGTAGGTGCGGCGAGTGCCCGGACTGGCCGCGGCCTCGACACGCGGTAGGTACTCGGCGAGCGTCGGCATCCGACGCGACGGGTCGGGGGGCGCGTCGAGGTCGGCCGGGGTGAGACCGAGATGGGCGAGCATCTGCCGGGCGTTGACGATGCATGACGGATCAGCCGGCATGAGAAGGGCCTCCGAGGACGGCGGCGTGCAGGTCCGCGAGGAGCCGCGTGATGGTGTTCGAGGGGTGCACGACGAGCAGATCGCGGGCCGGGATCGCTGCCAGCAGCACCGCCTGGTGCGAGGTGATGCCGCACATCTGCCGGGCCGCGACGGGCAGCGGAGGTGCTCCGCGGGCGCCGACGGTGTGCCTCCCGTCAGGTCCGGCGGTGACCAGGAGCAGGCCGTCGTTGACGTCGATGTGGAGGCGGTGACCGGCAGGCCAGCGCAGCGCCCGCAGCAGCGATCGAGCTGCCACGCGGCCGTCGGCGTCCGGGCGGGCCACGTCGAAGACGATGTCGTCGACGGGTTCCCGCGCAGGTGGGACGGCTGCGGGTAGCTCCGGCATCGGAGCTGGCGGCGGTGCCGGGCGAGGAAGCGGGGTGGGGATGACCGCGCCGATGAGCCGCTCGTCGGGACGTCGGCGGGGCGGTTGCCGGGCGGCCGTCATGGTGACCGCCGTAGCCGTTTGCGCGGCCTCAGCGCATGGCGCGGAGAGCCCTGATCGTCGATGGATGCACGGATGCTACGGGGTGTCCTCATCGGGAGCCACCGCGGTGGTGAGCTCCCGTGACCTCGCACGAAGACTGGTGTCCGAGGGGCGATGTCGACCACGAATCCATGATCGTCGTTCGTGGCGAACTACAACTCACGTCCAGGTAGCCGCATCAGCCGATCGCTGGTGCGGCCGTCCCGGCTCGTGCTCGAAGGGGGATTCGTACACAAATTTGCGGCACCCATGCTCAGCATGGGTGCTCATGCCGTAATCCTATAGCAGCCAACGGGCACTGTGGAGAAGCAGCCGCTGGCCGGGTTGGTCATCATCGCTGCTCGCTGCGGCCCTCACTCCGGTCGGCCCGCCGGGAGCGGCGTGAGGGCTGCCGCGAGGTGCGCTACTCGAGCAAGTCTCGGATGTCGGCGGCGGTCAGCTGCGCGGAGGCGAAATCACCGCCGTCGATGATGCTTCCGAACAGTTCGGCCTTGCGGGCCTTGAGCGCCATCACTTTCTCCTCGATCGTGTCCTTGGCGACCAGCCGGTACACCATCACGTTGCGGGTCTGCCCGAGACGGTGCACGCGGTCCACGGCCTGCGCCTCGGTGGCGGGGTTCCACCACGGGTCGAGCAGGATGCAGTAGTCGGCCTCGGTCAGGTTCAGCCCGAAACCGCCGGCCTTGAGGCTGATCAGGAACACCGGCGCCGTACCGTTCTTAAACTCGGCGAGCACCGTCGCCCGGTCGCGGGTGGACCCGTCGAGGTAGCAGCAGCGGATGCCAGCTGCTTCCAACCGCTCCCGGGCAGCGTCCAGGAAGCGGGTGAACTGGCTGAACACCAGAGTCCGGTGGCCTTCGGCGACGAGATCGTTGACTTGCTCGGCCAGCACGTCCAGTTTCGTTGACGGCACAGCACGGTGTTTCGGGTCGACCAGGGTGACGTCGAGGCTGGCCTGCCGCAGCAGGGTCAGTGACCGGAAGATCTCGAACCGGTGCTGCTGTAGGTCGCCGAGCAGGCCGAGCACTTTCTGCCGCTCCCGCTGCAGGTAGGTCTGGTACACCTTGCGATGTTTCGGGTTGAGGTCCAGCTCGATGACCTGTTCCTGCTTGTCCGGCAGGTCGGCGGCCACGTCGGCTTTGCGGCGGCGCAGCATCAGCGGCCGGATCCGCCGTCGTAGCTGGGCGAGCCGTTCCGCGTCGTGGGCCTTCTCGATCGGATTGCGGTAGTAGTCAGTGAACCGGTCCGCGCGGGGGAACAGGCCAGGCGCGGTGATGGACAACAGCGACCACAGTTCGAGGAGGTTGTTCTCCATCGGCGTGCCGGTGATGGCGAGCTTTAACGATGCCGGGAGTTGCTTCGCGCAGCGATATCCCTGCGAGTGGGGGTTCTTGACGAACTGGGCCTCGTCGAGGATCAGCCCGGCCCAGTCGAGGGCCTCGTAGTCTTCGAACTCGAGTCGGAACAGGGTATAGGAGGTGACCACCAGATCCGCACCGCGGACCGCGTCGGCGAGGGCCGCGTTGCGACGCGCGCGGGTCTGGGTGATGGTGGCGACCACGAGGTCCGGTGTGAACCGGCTCGCTTCGCTCGCCCAGTTGTGCACGACGCTGGCGGGGGCGACGACCAGGAACGGCGCCCGCGGACCGCCGGTCTCCCGGACGTGGCAGATTAGGGCCAATGCCTGCAGGGTCTTGCCCAGGCCCATGTCGTCGGCGAGGACCCCGCCGAGTCGGTGCTCGTGCAGGGCGGCCAGCCACCGGAACCCGTCCTGCTGGTACGGCCGTAGCGTGGCCTTCAGCCCCGATGGGGTCCGATGCTCGACGCGGCCGCCCGCGCTGGACAGTGAGCGCACCGCCTCCTGCCAACTGGCGGCCTGGCCGGTAACCTCGCCGAGCTCGGCCAACTCCTGCCACAGCCCGGCCTGGAAGCGCCCGACCCGCAGCACCCCGGGCGGCGGGTCGTCCAGTGCGCGGGACTCGGCGATCAGGTCGCGCAGCTGGCGGAAGTCGGCACGGTCGAGGCTGAAGTACGTTCCGCTGGGCAAAATGAGGTACTGCCGGTCGGCGGCGAGCGCAACGAAGAGCTCGTCGAACGGCACCTGCTCACCGCCGACCGTCACCTGTACCGACAGGTCATACCAGTCCGGCTGCCCGCTGGTGTCTGCGCCGGCGAACGTGAAGACCGGGGCCTGCAGCGCCTCCTGGTACGCGGGGCCCGCGTCGTCGAACTGCGTGACGACGTCGACGCCGTCGATATCGGTCAGCCGGGGCAGGACGTCGTTCAGGAATCGGATCATCGCGTCGCCGGCCACGTCCGCGGCGGCCGCCAGCCGAGGCCCCGCAGGTGTTGACTCCAGTAGGCCCAGCGTCGGGTCGGCGACCAATTCGGTCACCCGCCGCACCACCTTCTCCCGGTCGGTGGCGTGGACGACGGGTGCAGGCGCCCACAGCGGCTCCCGATGATGGCCGTCACCGACCGGCAGCACCCACTCCCATCTCAGCGAGAGCCGATGCCCGGCCATGCGGTTCACCGTCAACGACAACGCAGCCGCCCCGAGATCGGGCAACCGCACCGACGGATCCACCGCTACCATTTCCGCCTGCCGCAACAGGCTCGGATAGTACTGCTCGAAGAACCGGGCCTCGTCGTCAGCGGGAACCTGGATCGCCGGCTTTGCCAGCATGCCGACGATGCCCGGCTCCAGCGGCCGCTCCAGCGGCGCGAGCCGCAGCACCCTGTCCCTTGGCCGCGGGGCATCCTGGCCCCGCACGCCCCACCAGGCGACGCCGTGGACCGGCTGGCCAACCAGCAGGGACGAATCCGGGGCAACCAGCATGCCGTCGGCCAGCAAGGTTGGTACGAGTAGCAGGCCGTCACTGGTCCGGCCGACCCGTATTGACGCCCGCGCCGGTTCCCGGCACACGACGACCCGCCCGGCCGCCTTTCCGGCCTGCACCATCGGCAACCCGGTCTCCTGAGCCTCGCTGAGCAGGTCCCAGATCCGCCGGCTCGCGAACGCGTCCAGGTAGACCGTCTGCTGGTAGCCGCTGTAGTAGTGCCCGTCATCGGCTGCCGTGGACAGCGCCAGGATCTCCTTGAGGAGCTGCCAGTGCCGCTGCACCCGCCTCGGCTGCCCGTACCAGGCGTAGCTGAGATTCGACCAGTTAATCCCCGAGCGCACCCACCCGTTGCGGCCTGGCACCACAGGGCGCAGGGCGATCCGCCATGACGATTCCGCGCCGGCCTGCCCGGCAGCCACGAGATCGAACTGCAACCCGACGCCGGCACGGTCCGACTCCGGATCGGCGGTAGGCTCGGGCGCCGTACCGACCAGCGGGGACAGCGCGGTCTCCCACGCCGGCGGTGCCGCCACGGCCCGCGGGCGGGGCACATCTCGGGCCGACACGACGGCGAGGATCAACGCGGCCGGATGGGCGCAGCCCGGATCGTCACCGCAGCTACACGATCCCCGCACCGCCGTGATGTCGCCACTCGGATCGGTGGACGCGACGGCGGTCACCGTGCCGGGCAGCTCGCCGCGGAGCCGGGCATGAGCCTGCCCGGCCCGCGGATCCCACTGCACGTCGACCAGCTCGCCGCGATTGAGGCGGGCCCGTGCCTGGACGAACAACCGTGTGCCCACCGCCACGCGCACGGACTCCTCGTCCTCGGTCAGTAGCAGGCGTGCCAAGGTCACCTCCACGACATCTGGCCCGGGCAGCCGCGAGCGTATCCTTCCGCAAGGCGGGCAGTGCCCAGCGCCACCCTGTCCGTCCGCCCCGTCGGCTCGGGCACAAGCGGGCCGCGGCCCGGGATGGCCGACCGGAGGTTGCCGACGGCCAGCGCGAGAAGTCAAACCCGCGCGGGCGGCGGCAGTCCGATTTCCGGGTGAGGCGGTCACCTGGCAGGCGCCCGGCCGCCGGTGTGGTGATCGGCGGGCGGGCAGTTCGCCCTTGGCGATGACCGTCAGGCGGCCGGCCGAGCCCGGAAGGTCAGATGGCCGGCAGGTCGATGTCGTGCCAGCCGGCGACGCCGCTCACACGTACGATCGGGGCAGGAGGTAGAGACATGGCCAGCGGCAGTGGTGCACCGCCTGGGTCGCGGTACGTGGACCAGCGGCATTTCGTGGTGGCCGCTTCCCTGTCCGACCTGTGCGGTCCAGTACGCGGGGTGGTAACGCTTGATCGGTGGCTGGACTGGTCCGGCGACAGCACCTACGACCTGGACGACGCCGGTGATCTGCAGCTGATGTACCAGACGGTGCTGAACCAGGCTAACTCGGTCGACGACTTGCGTCGGTGGTTGCACGGCCCGACCCTGCGCCGCTTGTGGTCCGCCTTATGGCTCCCGGCCCGGTTGCGGGCGTTGTGGCAGGCACGCTTTCCCGAGCTGACCACGCCACCACAGACGCTGGCCGGATAGAAGTGGATGAGGTTCACCTCCGCCTGGCGGAGATCGGACTGCGGGTCGCTGCCCGCTACGGATTCGCGTTGGCCGGCGGCTACGCCGTACAGGCTCACGGCATCCTGGACCGCCCGAGCGAGGACATCGACCTGTT
The DNA here is from genome assembly GCF_047200535.1 of Micromonospora mangrovicola. NCBI lineage: Bacteria > Bacillati > Actinomycetota > Actinomycetes > Micromonosporales > Micromonosporaceae > Micromonospora > Micromonospora mangrovicola. The sequence goes on from NZ_JBJZOG010000142.1 coordinate 6,523, forward strand.
CACGGCGTGGGAGCGACGCGGCGAGTTCGCCGCAGCAGTGGACGCCGTGGTCGACGGCTACCGCGACAGCGGGTATTCCGTCGAGGTGACGCAGCAGTTCGACACCTTCGCCCGGCTCGCGGTCACCGATCCCGCTCAACCTGAGCATCCGTACAAGGTCGAACTGGCAGCCAACTGGCGCGCGTTGCCACCGGTAATGATGGACGTCGGGCCGGTGCTGCACGCCGACGACGTCGTCGCGGGCAAGATGTCCGCCCTGTATACGCGCGCCGAGCCCCGAGACTTCCTGGACATCGACGCGGCGCTCATGACCGGCCGCTACACCCGGACGCGGCTGTGCGAGCTGGCCGAACAATCCGACGCGGGGTTCGACCGGCGCATCCTGGCGGACCTGTTCGGCATGCTGGAGCGCTACCCGGACCGACGTTTCGCCGCCTACGGCGCCCACCCCGCTCACATCAATGAGATGCGCAAACGCTTCGCACAGTGGCGCGAGGAACTCACCGCCTACCCGGCCTAGCGCACGAAGCAAGGGGGCATGATGGCCACCCGCCCGCACCAGGCGGTGGCCCGCATCAGGTTCGCGGAACACCACGTAGCCCGTCTGGGTCGTCGCGGGCGTTCTGGTGTGATGTACCGGTGAGCGCAGGGAACGAGAATGAGCTGACTGTGCTGGTGGACCGGTTGCGGCGGGATCGCCGTCGTGACCCGTACGCGGGCCGGCAGGCCTACTCGCAGGCGGCGCGTGAGGTCGCGGACCGCTGCGCCCGGCTGATCGACGCGGGTGAGGCGGCGGTCGCGGTGCCGGTGCTGCGCAAGGCAGTCGATCGGATGACGACCGCCTTGATGTACATGGACAGCTCCTCTGGGGTCCTCGGCAACGACCTCGCCTATCTGATGGAGCTCTACGCCCGGGCGTGCCGGGCCGCACCGCCACGACCCGCTGGCCTGGCCGCGTGGCTGGTCCGGCTCGTCTGCGACGGTCCCGGCTGGCCGGATGTGATCCTGCGCGAGTGGGCGCCGGCTCTCGGGACGAAAGGCCTGGCCGAGGTGACCCGGTTGGTCGAGCAGCGTGCCGCCGTAACGGATCCGGACAACTGGCACCAGCAGTGGACAGTACGGCACCTACGCGAGCAACTCGCCGAGGTCTCCGGCGACGTGGACCGGTACGTGGCCGTGCTGGCGGAGCACCTGGTCAGCGCCGACCAGTACGAGCGCGTCGTACGGGTGCTGGCCGAAGCGGGACGGCCCGCCGACGCAATCGGCTGGGCTCGACGCGGACTCGCCGAACACTCCACCGACCACCAATCCGCGCGGCTGCGCGACCTGCTGGTGGGGCTGCTGATCGAGACCGGCGATCCTCGGGCCGCGGTAGCCGAGCGTCGGGCTGCGTTCGACCAGCAGCCGACCATCGACAACCTCCGGTCACTGCTGGCGACGGTGGCCGAGACCGACCGCGACGAAACCCACACCGAGTGGGCGCTGACCGTGGTACGCGACCGCGTCGCCCAGCAGCCCAGCTATCTGCCTCACCTGATCGACGCGCTGCACCACACCGGCCGTGATGACGAGGCCTGGCGCACTGGACTCGCACGCCTGGACGAGTTGTCCACCCGGCAACGCGTCGAACTCCTGCACCGCCGGCAACAGGGCCATCCGGCCGACGTGCGCGAACCCTACCGGGCACTTGTCAACGCCCACCTGCTGGACTCGCATGACAAGCGCCGCTACGACACCGCCATCACGCTGCTCCGCCATCTGCGTGACGCGTACGCCGCCACCGACGAAACCGACCAGTTCGCTAAATACCTAGACGAGTTGCGTGGACAGCACCGGCGTCGGCCGGCGTTCCTGGCCAAGCTCGACGCCGCCCGCCTCCACCCCGGCCGGTAAGTGCCCGCCCGTGGCAGTCCGCATCGACATCGACGCGTTCCGGGAATCCGTCCCCACCACGGTGGCCGAGGCCGCGGCACGGCTGCTGAGTAACGGCAGGGTCGGCGAACTCGAACCGGCTGGCGGCGGCGTCCAAGCCGTCGTCTACAGCCACGACGGCGTCTTCCAACCCTGGATCGGCATCGTCGACGGCCTCTTCACCACCGACTGCGACTGCGACTGCGGAACCGTCGGCGACGACCTTGCGCCCACGCCGTCGCCACCGCACTCACCGCATTCCACGCCGGCACCGCCTTCTCGGGCGCCGCGACCCCACCCGGCGCCACGACTGGCGAGCCCGGACACGCCCACTATCTCGAAGCCGTGCGGCGGCTCTCCCCTCGACAACTGGAAAACCTCGTCGCGGAACACGCCCTGCGGGACCGCCTCTTCGCCACCCAGCTACTCGCCGGAGCCGGGCTCCGCGACGCCAATCACATCACCCTCACCGAACCCCGTCCCCGCTTCGGCCCGCACGCGGTGCAGGCGGCCGGGGTGGCGTGAGAAGCCGGGAGGGATCCTTCCGTACACACTGGAAGGTCTCTTTCCGTAAATAGCGGGCGCCGTACCGGAACTGCTCAGCGAATATTGACAAGCGTAGGAAGCGAGTGCTGTGATCGCCCCCTCACAACATCATGATTAATAAGGCAAGTTACCGCTGAGCCACTGAGAGATCCTCCGTATCGGCTGACGCGCCTCGGCCCGGGTCCGACGCCCGCGGAGTACCCCTGTGACCCCTCGGTGCGGCCGTGATAACCGGGGGGTGCAGGTGCGGGACAGCCGAGGACTGCTGGGATTCCGACGCAAGATCGTGGCGGCGCTGTCGATGGCGTTGCTGGCCGGGATGCTGCCCGTGCTGGCGGCGGGGACCGCCGCCGCCGCCGACTCCCCGGACGCGGGGGCCGTGCACGACGAGGGCCGGCAGGCTCTCGCCGAGGCCTCGGAGTCCGGCCACCGGGTCGAGGTGACGGGTGAGCGGACCGAGCGGACCACGGTGTACGCCAACCCCGATGGCTACACCTTCACCCTTGAGGAGTCCGTGATCCCGGTCCGGGTCGCGAAGCCGGGCGGCGGCTGGCGGACCCCGGACGCCACGCTCCGCACCCGCACCGACGGCACCGTCGTGCCCAGGGCGGCCGCGGTCGGCATGGAGTTCTCCGGCGGCGGCGACAAGCAGCCGCTGGTCCGCATCGAGCAGGGCGGGCAGTGGCTGTCGGTCGGCTGGCCGGGCCGGCTACCCAGGCCCGAACTGCACGGTACGACGGCCCTCTACCGCAATGTGCGCAAGGGCGTGGACCTCCAGATCACCGCCTCGGTGGAGGGGTTCCAGCACCTGCTGGTCGTACGCACAGCCGAGGCCGCGGCCGATCCCGCCCTCAAGCAGATCAACTACTCCCTGCACGCCGGGGACCTGAAGATCGTCAAGGGCAAGGCGGGCAATCTGACGGCGGTGGACGACGATGGCAACCGGGTCTTCCGGGCGCCGCCCGCCCAGATGTGGGACTCGTCCGGTGACGCCCGGACCGCGGGCCCCGAGGACCCCGCCACCGGCACCACGCAGGCCGTCGCCGCCCCCGTCACCGAGCCGCGCCTGGGCGACACGGTCGCCCGGATGCCGGTGAAGCTCTCCCGCGGCCGGATGACGGTGGTCCCCGACGCCGCCCTGCTCGCAGCGGCCCGCAGGTCCGCGCTGCCGCTGTACATCGACCCGACCGTGACCTGGGGCGAGTCCGAGCGCACCCTGCTGCGCTCGGACGGCTACGAGAGCTACGGCTGGGGCAACGGGAGCGACAACCTCGGCAAGGGCATGGGCAAGTGCGGCACCTGGAACGGCTACTACTGCGGCCCCGGGTACGTGCAGCGGCTCTACTTCGAGTTCTCGCCCGCCAACCTCAAGGGCAAGCAGGTGCTAGATGCCACGTTCCGGGTGACCGAGCCGTGGGCGTTCCAGTGCGATCCGCGCTGGGTGGACCTGGTGCGTACCAACAACATCTCCTCCTCCACCACCTGGTCGTCCCGCCCCACGCAGCTGGACTGGATGGTGGACCGGTACGTCTCCGCAGGACGCGGCTCGCTGTGCGACCCCGACTCGCCGGACGCGCCCATCGAGTTCCACGACAACCCGGACGAGACGAACGAGAACCTCACCCCGACCGTGAAGGACTTCGCGGCGGGCAAGTTCTCCCGGCTGACGCTGCAGCTGCGCGCCCACGACGAGTCGGACACCAGCGCCTGGAAGCGCTTCAGGAACGACGCGGTGCTGGCGGTGACCTACGTGGGCCTGCCGGACAAGCCGACCGGGATCGGGCTGGTGACCGGCTCCGGCACCGTGTGCGAGACGAACGAGTCGGACCCTGCGGTGGTCTCCGACCCGACGCCGTCGCTGACCGCCACCACGCAGACCAAGTCGGGTGGTGAGTCTGGGGCCCAGCTGAAGGAGTACTTCGACCTGGACCAGAAGAACGCGGACGGCACCTGGTCCGACACCCCCAACGGCGTCGGGGACCTGCGGCCGTCGTCCGGATACGTGGGCGACGGGGTCAAACTGACCATGTCCTGGGGGCCCGACCTCATCGAGGGCAAGCTTTACCGCTACCGGGCCTGGGTGCGCTCGTACTACAACAGCGGGAACAGCTATCTGTCCGGGCCGTCGAACGCCTCGACCACCGGCTGGTGCTACTTCAAGGTGGACCCGACCGCCCCGAAGGCGCCGACCATGGCGATCGCCGCCCCGTACACCCCGTGCACGGCCAACGATTGCCAGGCGGCGGGAGGTCCGGGGCAGGCGGCCACGCTGACCTTCGGCCCGGCGAGCGGCGACACGAACGTCGCCTACCAGTACAAGCTGTCCAGCGCCGACGCCTGGTCGTCCGAGATCAGTGGATCCACCGTGACCAAGGCGGTCACCCCGCAACGGTCCGGCACCTACAGCGTGTACGTCCGGGCCAAGGACTCGGTGGGCCGCTGGGGCGCGCAGAACGTGCTGGACTTCCTGGTCGCAGCGGGTTCCGGACCGGTGGGCCGCTGGCACTTCGACGAGTCGAGCGGCGCCGCCCTGGACGCCGCGACCGGGGACGGGGCGGACGACGCCACGCTGTACGGCGGTGCCGTGCGCGACGACCGTGGCCGCCGCGGACTGATCACCCATGACGCGTCCGGCGTACCGCTGGAGAACCCGGTCACCGACCGGGGCATGGCCCTGGACGGCTCCACCGGTTACGCCGCGACCAGTGCGCCGGTGTTGGAGACGCGCTCGGCGTTCACCGTCTCGGCGTGGGTACGGCTGGAACGCGACGACCGCGACCAGGCGGTGCTCTCCACCAAGGACGACGTCAGCAGCCCGTTCCTCCTCTACTTCGACGAGGGCAAGAAGACCTGGTACTTCGGGATCCGGAACCCGGGCGACACCGACTGGTACTACGGCAAGTTCGCGGTCTACGCGGCAGAGGTCGGCGTCTGGACGCATCTGGCCGGCACCTACGATCCGGCCACCGGCGAGCTCAACTTCTATGTGGACGGGCGGCGGCAGAACGGGACGGCGACCGTGCAGGGCTCCTACCCCTCCACCGCGCCGCTGGACTTCGGCCGACACGAGTACAGCTCCGGCCCCGGTTCGTACTTCCAGGGCTCGATCGACGAGGTCGCCGTCTGGCAGCGCGCGCTGAGCGGGCAGGAGGTCGTGGACGAGGCCCGGCTGCTCACCTCCGAGGGGTTCGCGGGCGCCGAACTGGTCGCGGACTGGTCCGCCGACCGGGGCAGCGGCACCACCGTCCCCGACACCACGTCCGGCTACGGCAGGACCCTGACCCTCTCGGGCGGCGCGGCGCTGGACGGCGATGCGATCACCCTGGACGGGGTGGACGGCGCGGCGAACGCGCCGGGGCCGCTGGTGTACGAGCACGGGGCGTTCACCGTGACCACCCTGGTGCAGCTGGACGGGGCGAAGCTCGCCGCCAAGAACACCGGTTACGCCGGCCAGGTCCTCGGTCAGCGCACCGAGGACGGCTCGTCCTGGGGTTTCTGGTACGAGCTGACCGGAAAGGACGTGGTCCTGGACGAGGAGACGCTGGAGGAGCGGACCGTGCCCGTCGGTGTGTGGCGCTTCGGGCGGCTGAACAACGACGGCACCTTCGACTCCGTGGTCTCCGACGAGGTCGCCGCGGTGGACAGCCCGGTCCGGCTCACCGGCATCTACGACCCGCTCACCGGGACCATCAGCCTGTATCTGGGCCACAACCAGAACGGCGACGACACGGCGTACTCCATCAAGATCGGCACTGGCGACTTCACCGTCGGCAGGGGCTACACCAACAGCACCTGGCAGCACTATCTGCCGGCCCGGATCAACGAGATTCGGGTCTGGGCCGGGGCGATGGCCAGCAGCGAGCAGATCGACTATCGCATCGGCGACTGACACCGGCACCCGCGCGGGCGGGGGGGGGGGGGGGGGGCCCCGGGGGGTGTGGGGGGGGGGGGGGGGGGGGGGTGGGTGGGGGGGGGGGGGAGGGGAGTGGGGTGGGGGGGGGGGGAGGGGGGAGG
>NZ_JBJZOG010000143.1:0-12848 GCF_047200535.1 Micromonospora mangrovicola
GTTTCGATGTCTCCATCAAACCCAGTGCGGAACAAGTGCGGGATTCCCCATCCCGGGCACTGGTCCCTGTTCGGTGGTGCGGTCGAGGACGGCGAGAACCCGGGCCAGACGATCGTCCGCGAGCTACGGGAGGAACTGCACCTGGCGGTCAACGAATGCCGGCCGTCATGACGGGTCGTCGATGCGGAGGGTGACGGTCGGCTATTGACGGTGTTCGAGGTGCCGACCTCCGTGCTCACCGCGTACATGGTGCTGACCGAGGGGCAGGGCTGCGGGCCTTCAGCCGGGAGGAGGCCCTCCGGCAGCGACTCGCACCCTTCTGCCGGCGGGTACTCGAGCGGTCCCCGGGGCTGCAACGGGATTCGGAGAGGCGGAGGCGTCATGACGACCGCCGACAGCTTGTCTGGGCGTCTCCGTCAGGTCGGCCGACGAGTGGTCAGGACAGGTCCGGGTAGAGGGCGGCGACCCCCGCCGGAGAGGCCGGCGAGGACCTGCCGGGAGGTCTCGTCGGCGACGATCTCGTACGAGATGGCCTCGACGCCGTCGACGGCGAACCGGGCGATCTCCGCCGGGTCGGACTTCGGCCCAGTCACCCCGGCGGTCATGTCGGTGTCCATTTGACGTTCTCTCCGCTCTCAAGGACGGAGGTTCCCTCCGCGCTGCGCGCGGAGCAGCACGCAGTGCCCGGGCGGATTCCTGGTTCACGGCGCGGTGCCGGCAGGGTTGCCGGTCTTACCTGCGCTCCGCAGGCGTTTAGGCTCTCGGCGCGACCCGCCGCGAGGATGTTGATGGCCGCGTTGACGTCTCGGTCATGCATGGCGCCGCAGGGGCAGGTCCATGACCGGACGTTCAGCGGTTTGGGTCCGTCGATCCGGCCGCACGTCGAGCAGGTCCGTGAGGTGGGTGCGAACCGGTCGATGCGGGTGAAGGTCCGCCCGGCGCGGGCAGCCTTGTACTTTAGCATCCCGACGAATGACGCCCAGCCGGCGTCGTACACAGACTTGGCCAGCCGGGTCCGGGCAAGGCCGGCCACGCACAGGTTCTCGACGTATACCGCTTGGTTGTCGCGGATGATCCGTGTCGAGAGCTTGTGCTGCCAGTCTCGTCGGGTGCCGGCCACCTTGGCGTGCGCCTTGGCGACCTTGACGACGGCCTTCTTCCGGTTAGCAGATCCCTTCTGTTTGCGGGACAGGTTCTGCTGCAGGCGACGCAGCTTGCGGGCGGCGCGGCGCAGGAACTTCGGCGCGGTGACCTTGGTGCCATCGGACAGGACCGCGAAGTGGGTCAGACCCAGGTCGATGCCCACCTCCGCAACGGCCGCCGGCAACGGCTCGTCCGCGGTGGCCACGACGAAGGAGGCGAAGTACCGGCCGGCCGCGTCCCGGATCACCGTCACGGAGCTGGGTTTGGCGGGAAGCTGACGCGACCAGCGGACCTGCACGTCGCCGATCTTCGGCAGCCGCAGCCGCCCGTTGTCGAGCACCTTGAACCGGGCGTTGGCAGTGAACCGGATGGCCTGTCGGTTGTCTTTGCGAGACCGGAACCGCGGCGGCCCTACCGCGCGCCCCTTGCGCTTGCCCGACAGGGATGCGAAGAAGTTGCGGTACGCCGCATTCAGGTCCGCGAGGGCCTGCTGCAACACCACCGCCGACACCTCACCCAGCCAAGCCCTCTCCGGGGTGCGCTTGGCCTCAGTGATCAGCCGCTTGGACAGCTCCCCGTCCGACAGGTACGGCAACCCCTGCTCGCGGGCTTCCCGCCGTGTGCGCAGTCCGTCGTTGTACACCACCCGCGCGCACCCGAACGCCCGCGCCAGCGCTTGCTGTTGTGTGGACGTCGGGTTGACACGGTAGTTGTACCGAAGCTGCACGCCGGACAACCTAGCGATGACCTGTGACGGATTCGGCTGACGTCCGCACCGGCCGGCACTGCCTTTTCGCCCTGCACGCTCACTTGGTCTTCGTGACCAAGTTCCGGCATAAGGGGTTCGACGACCGGCACCTGACCCGCCTGCAGGAGATCATGCGGCGGTCATGCCGACGACGTTACCCGGCCTGACTGAGAAAGCCCGAATCCAGGTGCGTCACACCTGGCCGGCGTAGAAGCCGTACCGGGCGAGGGGCTCGACGATCACCCGCTCCTCCCAGGACAGGTGCGACAGCAGGGTGTCGGTGAGCAGGTCCACCGCCTCTTGGAGCTCGGTGAACTCGCCCGGCTGCCGGATCAGGTTCACCAGCGCCCGGTCCACGCCCTCGACCACCTCGTGGATCACCACGTGCTCCTCGGCCAGCCGGTCGAGCACCGGCCCCAGCCCCGCGTCTGCGCGGCGCAGGTGCGGGAAGATCGAGTTGTCCTCCAGCCCGTGGTGCTGGGTCACGACGGCGCAGTACGCGGCGCAGTACGCCCCCAGGGTCCAGTTGTTCTGCCGCATGGTCATCTCATGCAGGCCGGCTCGGGCCGCCCCGGCGGAGACCGCCCCACGCCGTACCTGTTCGAGCAGGTCACGTACCTGGCCCAGCTCCTGGCGCAGGTGGTCGTGCACGTCCACCAGGTGCTGCCCGGCGGCCTGCCCGTGCGCGGTGTAGACCTGCCCGGCCGGCGGTGGCGGGGGTGCGGGCCGGGTCGACTCGTCCCAGAGCCGGCGCGCGCTCAGCCGTACCCCGGGATCGGGGGTGGGGGTGACCGCGAGGCCCGTCGACCCGCCGGCCTCGACCGCCGTGCGCTCCTCCTGGACGGCGCGGGCCCGGCTGCCCGGCGCGGTGCGTTCGGCGGCGACCAGCTCGCGGACCGCGGGCGCGACCTCCTGACCGAAGAGCTGGATGGCCCGGGGCTCGTCGCTGCCGAGGACGAAGGTGGAGATGCCGTGGTCCAGGGCGAGCCCGGCCAGCTCCTCCACCCACTGCTCGGGCGGGCCCTCAAGGAAGCCGGTGGCGGAGCGGGTGAAGGTGCCGTTGACGTTGAGCAGCCGCCGTACCGTTCCCGGGTCCCGGCCGGCGGCCTCGGCGCCCTCGTCGACCAGCGCGTTGAGCGCCGGCAGGTCCGCCGGCCCCTTCGGCAGGTACGCCAGCGACGGCAGCCAGCCGTCCGCCGCCCGCCCGACCAGCCGCAGCATCCGCGGCTTGTACGCGCCGACCCAGACTTCCACCGGGTGCGCCGGCGCGGGTCCGCGCTTGGCCCCGACCACCCGGTAGTGCTCGCCCGCCACCCGGACCATGCCGCGCCGGTCGGTGTCCCACACCTCGCGGATCACCCGGATCGCCTCGTCGAGGGCGTCCACCGCCTGCCCGGGGCTGAGTCGCCGCCCGCCGGCCGCCTCGATCGCCTCCCAGAACGCGCCGGCGCCGAGACCCAGCTCGACCCGGCCGCCGGTGAGCAGGTCGAGGCTGGCCACGCTGCGGGCGAGCACCACCGGCTGGCGCAGCGGCAGGTTCAGCACGTTGCCGGCCAGCCGGATCCGACTGGTCGCCGCGGCCACGAACGACATCAGCGTCCAGGTGTCCAGGAACCCCGGCTGGTACGGGTGGTCCTGGAAGGTGACCAGGTCGAGGCCGGCCTGCTCGCAGAGTTTTGCCAGCGCCACCACCTGCTCGGGCCGCCCGGCGGCGGGGGTGAGGAAGCCGCCGAAGTGCAGCTCGTTCCCGTGGTTGCTCATGTCCGTTCCGCCACCTCGTCCGATCTTGCGCGAACTCCGTCACGGTAGTCCGCGGCGGCGTCCGCCCGCTCGGTGGTTCCGGAACCGACGGGAATCGTTCACAGTCGATGCGCGCGGGCGTAGGGTCCGGGCAACGGCCTCAGTGTTCCTCCCGAAGGAGCGACCCGTGACCCGTCACCGCCACCGTCCCCTCGCCCTGGCCCTGCTCCTCGTCGCGGTCACCGCCCTGGCCGCGCCCGTGCCGGCCAGCGCCGCCGGCCTGCCGTACCAGGACCCGTCGCTGCCCGTGGCCACCCGCGTCGCCGACCTGCTCTCCCGGATGACCCTGGACGAGAAGATCGGCCAGATGACCCAGGCCGAGCGCGGCTCGGTCACCGCCGCCGACCTGACCACCTACCGGCTCGGCTCGATCCTCTCCGGCGGCGGCTCCGCGCCCTCGCCGAACACCGCCTCCTCCTGGGCCGACATGTACGACGGCTTCCAGCAGGCCGCCCTCGCCACCCCGCTCGGCATCCCGATGATCTACGGGGTGGACGCCGTGCACGGCCACAACAACGTGTACGGCGCGACGATCTTCCCGCACAACATCGGGCTCGGCGCCACCCGCGATCCGGCCCTGGTACAGCAGATCGGCCAGGCCGTCGCCGAGGAGATCACCGGCACCGGCATCGACTGGGACTTCGCCCCCTGCCTGTGCGTGGCCCGCAACGACCGCTGGGGCCGCACCTACGAGTCGTTCGGTGAGACCCCGGACCTGCCGTCGAGCCTGTCCACCCTGGTCACCGGCCTGCAGGGCAGCAGCCTCGGCGGCCCCACCTCGGTGCTCGCCACCGCCAAGCACTACGTCGGCGACGGCGGCACCACCGGCGGCGACGACCAGGGGAACACCCAGCTCAGCGAGGCTGACCTGCGGGCCATCCACCTGCCACCGTTCCAGGCCGCGGTGCAGCGCGGCGTCGGTGCGGTGATGATCTCCTACAGCAGCTGGAACGGCCTGAAGCTGCACGGCCACCAGTACCTGATCACCACCGTGCTCAAGGGAGAGCTCGGCTTCTCCGGCTTCGTCGTCTCCGACTGGAACGGCATCGACCAGATCGACGGCAGCTCCGGCTTCACCGCCGCCGAGGTCAGCACCGCGATCAACGCCGGCATCGACATGGTGATGGTCCCCACCGCCTGGAAGAACTTCATCAGCACCCTGCGCGCCGAGGTGCAGAACGGGCACGTGCCGCTGAGCCGGATCGACGACGCCAACCGGCGTATCCTCACCAAGAAGTTCGAACTGGGACTCTTCGAGCGCCCGTACACCGATCGGAGCTGGACCGCGACGGTCGGCAACGCCGCCCACCGCGCTCTCGCCCGGCAGGCCGTCCGCCAGTCCCAGGTGCTGCTGAAGAACAACGCCGGCGTCCTGCCGCTGGCCCGGGACAACAACAAGATCTTCGTGGCCGGCAAGAACGCCGACAACATCGGCAACCAGAGCGGTGGCTGGACCATCTCCTGGCAGGGCTCGTCCGGCAACATCACCCCCGGCACCACCATCCTGGAGGGCATCCGCGCCGCAGTCGGGCCGACCACCACGGTCACCTACAACCAGCGCGGCATCGGCATCAACGACACGTACCGGGCCGCGATCGCGGTGGTCGGCGAGACGCCGTACGCCGAGGGGCAGGGCGATCGCACCGGGAGCATGAGCCTGGACCGCGAGGATCTGCGCACCATCTCGACCCTGCGCAAGGCCGGCGTGCCGGTGATCGTGGTCCTGGTCTCCGGCCGCCCGCTGGACATCGCGGCCGAACTGCCCGGGTGGGACGCCCTGCTCGCCGCCTGGCTGCCCGGCACCGAGGGCGACGGCGTGGCCGACGTCCTCTTCGGCGGGTACGCGCCCACCGGCAAACTGCCGATGACCTGGATGGACTCGGTCAGCCAGCAGCCCATCAACGCCGGCGACGGCCAGGTCCCGCTGTTCCCGCAGGGCTACGGCCTGACGTACTGACCCGCATGCGGCGGGGAGGCGCCACCGGGCACCTCCCCGCCCCGGCTCAGCAGCGGGACCGGGGCTGCGGCCAGCGGACGCCCAGCTGCTCGGCGTACTCCCGGCTCCCGCCGGCGATCTCCGCGTCGTGCTTCGGGTCGGTGTCGCGCAACCGCTCGACGAACGACGTCGCCTGGTCCGCCGGGTGCCCGGCGGGTCGGAGGGTGAGCCGGAACTGCAGGAACGGCAGGTCCTGCCGGATCCGCCGGTTCGGGTGCAGGAACGACAGCTCCACCCGGTCCCGCTCGGACGCCCGGGCGTGTGCCCGGGAGAGCCGGCAGTCGCAGCGGCCGAGCAGGTCCGGTTCGGCCGCCAGCCGCTCGCGCAGCAGCCGGGCGAGGGTACGCGCCGGCCACTCCCAGCCGTGGTCGTGCTCCACCCGGTCCAGCTCCGCCGCGTACGCACCGGCGTCGAACCGGAAGGCCGGCAGCGGGTCGTCCCGCCCGGGGCTGCGCCAGCGGTGCCAGCGGACGCGGTCCCCGTCCCGGTCGACGGTCACCCGCAGCGCGCCGCAGCATCCCTCGGTGCACCCCGCCTCGGCGAGCATCACCTCGTGCGGCTCCGTCCCGGCGCGCAGCCGGCCGAGCAGCTCTTCGGGAGCCCCGGGCTGCCCGCGCGTGAATGCCCTGGCGGTCACCGGCCCCCCGTCGACGAGGGGACGCAGCTGCACGTCGGCCGGGAGGGCCGGATCGGGCACCACCACCCGCAGCCGCAGCCGGTTCACGGGGCCGTCCGGGTCGAGCCCACGCCGCGCGACGGCGGTGAGCGTGCCGATCAGCGTTGCCCGGCGGCCCGGCGGCTGGTCCAGCGTGGCGAGGTGACCGCTGCGCAGCTCCTCGGCCAGCCGGGCCGCGTACGCGGCGTTGTTCAGGGTGGCCGGGCCGGCGGCCAGGTGCCGGGCGAGGTCCGCGACCGCGTCGGCCGCACCCGTCCAGTCGGCGACCTGAGCCGGTTCGTAGCGGGGGCTGGCCATGGTGAGCAGCACCCGGGCGGCGTGCCGAACCACGTCGACGTCCAGCCGGTCCGCGCGCAGCACGGTGCCCAGGTCGGTGACGCCGGCGGCCCGCCGGTCGGTGGCGGACCAGCCACAGTCCGGCAGTGCGACGGTCCTCGGCCGGGCCGGGGAGGTCGTCCGTGGACGGGCCCCGGATCCGCCGCCGTGCCGGTTGGCTCAGCAACCGCGCGTGCAGCTCGGCGACCGGCCGGGGTGGTGGTTGGGCGAAGAACCAGGTCAGCGTGTCGTGCAGCAGTTGGCGAGCCGCGGCGGCCGGGAGGGGGTCGGCGGCGCGGTCCGCGCGGTACGCGGCCTCGTCGGGGAACGGCCGGCCGCCGTGCGGCAGCGGGCCCTCCGGGTGCCGGGCGAGCAGTCGCCGGGCGTGGTCGAAGAGGGAGGGTGGGCCGTCGTCGGGCGCCCTGCGCCCGTCGTGGACGGTCACCGGAGGACGGTGGACTCGATTCCGTCGGTCATGGTGAGCGAGCCTGCCGCGGTGTCGGCGGCGTCGCAACGGCATTTCCGGCCGCCTTGTACGGCACCCACTGTGGTCTCGCAACTCGAGCGGTGAACCGTTCGCCCGGCCGGGTGAAGAACTTCACAAGAAGTGGGCGTTCGTCCGAATCGGTTCCTAACGTCGTATCCGTTCGCGATCGCGGACACCACGGGCCGGTAACGCCTAATCCCGCCGCCGGCCCGGTGGGACCTGGACCTCAGGCGGGAGCGGGGGACCCACACGTTCCTCGGTGCTCGACACCTCGGGGTGAAGCCGCCGTCCGGCGGCCGGGCTCCTCGGCCCGAACCCGACAGCTCACCTCGTCGGCGTGGAGGAGTTTCACCATGGCAACTGAACACGTCGCTCGTCACCGACGGACCACGCAGCGTCGCACCGCCGTCGGGACGCTCGTCGTCGGCGCCGCCACCGGCGCCGCCGCGATCCTCGGGCCGGCCGCGCCGGCCAGCGCCTCGAGCGTGAACTGGGATGCGATCGCCCAGTGCGAGTCCAGCGGCAACTGGCACATCAACACCGGCAACGGATACTACGGCGGCCTCCAGTTCTCCCAGAGCACCTGGAAGGGCTACGGCGGGCAGAAGTACGCCGCCCGCGCCGACCTGGCCAGCCGCAGCGAGCAGATCGCCATCGCCGAGAAGGTCCTCGACGGGCAGGGCATCGGCGCCTGGCCGGTGTGCGGCAAGAAGGGCGGCTCGACGAAGCACTACTCGTCGGGGTCGAAGAAGTCGCCCAAGAAGGTCACCAAGGACCGGTCGCCGCGGGGCGACAAGTCGGTCACCCACAGTCGCCGCTCCACGACGAGCACCGGCGGGGCCGGCAGCTACGTGGTCAAGCCCGGCGACACCCTGTCCGAGATCGCCGAGGCGCACCACGTCGCCGGTGGCTGGCACGCGCTGTACGAGCGCAACAAGCGCGTGGTCGGCGACAACCCGGGCCTGATCTTCCCGGGGCAGAAGCTCGACCTGCGCTGACGCGTCACGGGATCCGACCTCCCCGGCGGATCCGCGCAACGCCCGGCCGGGCAACCGGCCGGGCGTTGCGCGTCTCGTCCGGTGACCCCGCGCGCCGCCGCCGGCCAGCCCACTGCTCATCCGGTACGTCGGGGAGTGCCGCCGGGGACACGCCGCCCCAGGTGTGTCCGGGCTGCTGGCGTACCGGCGGACGGTCCGACGCGGTGCGCGCACCGTCACCGTCGGACGCGGTTGCTATCGTCACGGTGCTCCGGACAGACGTGAAGAAAGCGCGGCTATGACCAACGACCCCTTCTCCGCGGCCGCGAGCCTCGACGAGCTGCTCACCCAGACCCAGCAGGCGCTGTCGTCGATGCGGGCCCGCGCCGCCGAGGACGCCGACGGTGACCCCGGGCGGCTGCTGCGGGCCGAGGGCTCGGCGGCCGACGGTCGGGTGCGCGCCGTGGCGGTCCAGGGTGGGCGCATCGAGTCCGTCACCGTCGACCCGGCGCTGGCCGAGGCGGGTTGGGACCGCCTCTGCGGGCAGGTCGTCGAGGCGGTGAACGCCGCCCTCGCCGAGCTCGATGCGCAGGTCAGCGCCTCGGCCCGGGCCGACGTCGACGCGCTCGCCGCGCGCCTCGGTGGGCTGCAGGAGCAGTCGATGCGGCAGATGGAGATGTTCAGCCAGGCGATGGAGGGCGTGGTCGCCCGGCTCAACCGCGCCGAGGAGGGCGCCGCCCGGGCCGACCGTACCGCCTGACGGTCACGTCCCCGGCAACTCTCCTCGACCCGGCTGCTGACGCGACGAAGCGGCCGGTCGTCGGGAGGACGACGACCGACCGCTCCGTTTCTGATCAGCTCAGGGTGACCGCCGTGTCGTCGACGACGAAGGAGGTCTGCAGGGAGCTGTCCTCCACGCCGCTGAACGAGATGGAGACGGTGGTTCCGGCCTTCGACGAGATGTCGAAGGACTTCTGGTAGTAGCCGGACGCCTTGTTGAGGTTGGAGTAGGTGGCCAAGGTGGTGCTGCCGGCCTTGACGGTCAGCTTGTCGTAGGCCGTGCTGCTCGTCGTCTCAGCCGAGTCGATGTGCAGCCAGAAGGTGAGGGTCGCCCGGCAGCCGGACGGGATCGTCACCGACTGGGACAGGGTGTCGGTGTGGGTGGTGCCGTAGCCGTCCAGCCACGCCTTCCAGGAGCCGCTGTGCGCGGCCTGGCCGGAGGAACTGGTGATGACGCCGGAGGTGGCGGACCAGCTCACGTTGCCCGACTCGAAGCCGGGGTTGGCCAGCTTCTGGCCGGAGCAGGAGCCGGTGGGCGGCGGGGTGGTGGTGCCGGAGCAGGTCGGGTCACCCGACTGCGCCGGTACGCTGACCGCGTCCCAGGCGGCCTTGACGGTGTTGAACTCGGTGCAGCCGGTGCTGCCGTAGAGGTTCTTCGCCGCCTGCAGCGTCCAGGTGCGGTACTTCAGGTACGACGACGAGCTGGTCTTCAGCAGCATCGCGTTGTACATGATCTTGATGGCCTTCTGGATGCCCAGGCCGGTCACGCTGCTGCCGTTGCAGGTCGGGCTGGTCGGCTGGCCGTTGGTCGGGCTGCTGCCCATGGCCAGCAGGTAGAACCAGTGGTTGCCCGGGCCAGCAGCGGCGTGCACCTCGGTGCTCGGGATGCTGCTGGAGTAGCAGTTCGGGTCACCCAGCGCCGACGGGTTGTACATGTTGCGGATCGGGCCGCTGCCCACCAGGTTGACCTTCTCGCCGACCAGGAAGTCGGGAGCGTCGTAGGTGGACGGCTCGTTGGCGTACCACTCGGTGGCCGCGCCGAAGGTGTCGGCGACGAACTCCTGGGTGCCGCTGCCGGAGATGCCACCCGGGGTGTGGTCGTCGATGCCGTGGCCGATCTCGTGCGCGACCACGTCCAGCGAGCCGATCCACCCGCCGGCGGTGTTCTTGCCGATCTGGACCTGGGTGCCGTCGTAGTAGGCGTTCTGGTCGTTCAGGCCGACCCGGATCGGCCAGTAGCCGCCGTTGCCGTCGGCGCCGTTGCGGCCGAGCCACGCCGAGAGCATCTTGCCCTCGGTCTGCGCGCCGAAGAACGCGTCGACGCAGCCGGTCTCCTTGTTGCTGGCGGTGCCGTTGCCCCAGACGTCGTCCGAGCCGCTGAACGTGGTGTTGTTGGCCGCGTCCTGGCAGACCAGGGTGGTGTGGCTCGGGTCCTTCATTGAGTACGTGCTGCCCGACAGCGTGGTGGTCAGGGTGACGGGGCCGTTCCAGGCGCCGGTGCCCGTGCCGCGCATGACGTGTTCCTGCGTGCGGAGCACCTTGCCGGTGCTGGCGTCGACGTCGACGGTGAGCCGGCTCGGTCCGTCGGCGCTGGTGCCGCGCACCGTGGTCTCCCAGGCCAGCGCCGGGTGGGCGCCGAGGGTGTAGACGACCAGGGCGCTGCCCTCGACGGCGGTGACCGTCGTGAGCTGGGCGCGGGCGGTCTTCTCCGCGGCGGTCGAGGTCAGCTTCGGCGTGGTGGCGAGACTGCCGATGGCCTGCTGCTGCGCCACGGAGGCGTACTTGAGGTTGCCGGCGGCGTCGGTCGCCAGCACGAAGTCACCGCCGGTGACCGGCAGGCCCTTGTAGGTGCGGTCGTAGGCGACGTACTGGGTGCCCTCGGAGGAGAACACCTGCTTCTGCACGAACGCCTCGTCGGCGCTCGCGTGCAGGTACGAGGGGCGGGAGGCGACCAGTGCGCTGGCCGACTTCGCGGCGAGCGCACGGGCCTGGGCGGCGTCGGGGGCGGGACTGGGCGGGGCGGCCTGCACGGCCGCGGCGGTGCCCGCGGCGATCAGGCCGGCCGCGGCCGCACCTGAGAGCGCGGCAAGGCGGGGTGAGAGCTTCAAGGGGGTGTGCTCCTGTTCCTAGGCGCGCCGCACGGAGCCCGGTGGGGGCGCGTGGCGCGGTACAGCCATGAGGCGGGCGACGGCCGCTCTCCGGGGCCTGCCGGCGTGGGCCCTGGTTCGACAGATCGACCGCCTGAATCGCCGGGGGTCGGCGACTCGTTGGAGCACAATCACACGGCCCCGGGGTCGGAGCAATGGGTGACCTGGGCAACCGTCGCCTGTTGATCGCGGCGCGGAAAGGCGGAATTCACGAAGCCATGATCTTCGATAGCCCCTGATCAGGGCGAATGAGTTCCGGGATGGGCGAGAGCGCGCCCGATTGGCGGCTATTGCCGCTCTACGCTCATCGGGCGTATTCGCCCTCGGTCAACATGTCGATCAGTGCGGGGCCTTCCGGGCCGCCGGCGGCTGCCGAACGGCCCTGCTTGATCAACCGTCCGGTCGATGTCACGACGCGACATCCGCCCGATTACCTACGGGTAACAAATAATCGACTGCTATCTCATCGTGTCGGGCAGGTCGGAATGGTGCCGTTCGCCCCGGCGAGGGCGGCCGGGCGCGCCGTGCCGGGTCCGCGCCTCCGTGCCGGTGAGCGGTCCGCGGCGGCGCAGCACGAAGCCACCGGTGAAGGCGACCCCGCGCACCTCCCGCAGCCGGCCGGCGAACCGCCGGGCTGCTGATCCGCCTCGGGCCGGTGTCCGGGGTGGGGCCCGTTCGACGGGCGGGGCGGGGCATCGGCACCCGCCGCCACCCGGTGCGCGCAGCGGCCTCCCGGTAGGAATCTGTCGGCGACTTTCGTTTGGTATGGAGAAAAGTAGTCACGGAACTAGCGAAAGCTATGGACAGGCTGAAGGTAAGTCAGTAGTGTCGGGCAACATCAATATGTTTCGTCGAGATGAACTGCCCGGCACGGCAGCTCTCGACTGTGGCCCACCGGCGGCGCAACACGTCAGGTGACCACGACCGGCCAGGGATGGCCGTACCCCGGGTCAACGCCAGCACGCCGGCCCCGCCTCACGGGCCTACCGACCGTCCGTACCCGGCCAACTCCGTCAGCTCCGACGTCACACCGTGCTGCGCGGCGATCGACCGCCGACGCGGTGACAGCCCTCCATGCACATCGGACGACCGTGGCCGCCGGCCACGGCCGGTGATCCCGTGCGGCCCGGGAGGGGTCGCGCGGGCTGCTGAGCCGGCACGCACGCCACAGCTTCGCCGCACCCCTGACCACCGACGCACGTTCCGCCCGCTGTCTCCCGGACCGTGAAAGAGGCTTCCATGAATCCACATCCACCCCGGAACCGGCACATGCTGAGTCGGCTCCGGAGATCGGTGGCCGTCCTCGCCGCCCTGGCGCTGTTGACCGCTGGCCTCTCCTCGTCCCGTGCGAACGCGCGGCCGACCGACCCGGAACGGTCGGCGCCGGCCGCCACCACGGCGCCCCTGCAGGCCCAGGTGCTCACCTGGACGGCGGGCGACAACTTCCTGGCCTACCGGTCGGCGCCCACCACGGCCGTCGCCGGCCCGGCCACGCTCGTCTTCGAGAACAGCGCCGCCACCGGCAACACCACCGGGATGCAGCACACGCTGACGTTCGAGACCGGCGACCCGCAGTACAACAGCGACGTCGACGTCAACATCCTGGCCGATCCGACGGACGCCAACGGGGGTCGCTGGACGGTCGATGTGGTGCTCTCCCCGGGCACGTACCGGTACTTCTGCTCCATCCCCGGCCACGGCGGCATGACCGGCCTGCTGGTGGTCAGCGACGGTGGCTCGGACACCACTCCGCCGACCGTGACCGCCACGGTGACCGGG
>NZ_JBJZOG010000144.1:0-12796 GCF_047200535.1 Micromonospora mangrovicola
TGTGGCCGGCGTGACCTGTCGCGGTGCGCCGGGCGAGACTGATAGTTGAGGTTCCCAGGGGCCAGTCCGCGCTCAGCCAGGCGGTCACCGCCTCGTACAGCGGGGTGTCGAGCTCGGCCCGGTCCGCCCGCACCCAGGACCGCACATCGGTGACGTGGTCGTCGCTGTGCGAGGGATAGATGTAGACGCAGCCGATGACCTCGCCGCTGGCCGTCTCGATGACGGTGTAGGTGAAACCGGTGCGACGGGAGAGATCCTCCGCGTGACGCTCCAGGTCGGCAAGGTTCTCGGCCAGGGACATCCCCGCGGGAGGCGGCCATGACCGGTCCTGGAAGCCGGGCGTCGCGCGGATGTGCTCGATGCTGGAGGTCCACGCGGCCTGGTCGGCGGTGTTGTGCTGCGGCCGCAGTGGCTCCAGGCGGAACAGGGCAGTGACCAGGTGTCGGGGGACTGGGAAGTCGTCAGGGACGAGCGCGCGATCGGTCATACGGCGGAAGGTTACGGGTCCACCCGCCGACGTCCCGCCATCGTCGGCGCACCGAGCCGCAGACGTTCCCGGTCACCGCGCTGGCAGGCCCGCTCCCGTATCGCTTCATTATCGGATTACCGGCAACAGCAATGCGGCAATCTGTCCGGGCAAAGCGGGCATAACGCCGATACATCATAATGACAGTTCTTGTGCGTAATGACTCACGTTGGTGTCTTCGCAGCGAAGAGTGGGGTCCGTCGAGTGACCTTCGATGCCCCCGCTTCTGTCGGCGGGTGTCAGTGGAGTGGCGTGGAGGGTGAGCCTGGTCGGAGCTGGCGCTCCCTGGTGATCATTCGTTGTGCCGCGCGTCCACCTGTGCGCGGAGCGCCGTCGCGATCTCGCCCGCCGCGCGGAGCTGGTCCGGCGTGAGCGCGTCGACGAAGAGCTCACGGATGGCGCGCAGGTGCGGAACGGTGGACCCGCGGAACGCCTCGGCCCCGGTCGGCGTGAGGTGGACCCCCGCCCCTCGGGGATCGGTTGCGCACTCCTGGCGGCGGATGAGTCCGCGCCGCTCCATCCGGCCGAGGTGGTGGGAGAGCCGGCTGCGCTCCCAGCCAATGTGCGTGGCGAGTTCCGAGGAGCGCAGTTGCCGGTCCTCCGCCTCGCTGAGGGCGAGCAGGACGGCGTAGTCGCCGGGCGAGAGCGAGGACTCGACCTGCAGGCGCGATGCGAGCCGGGACCTGAGGGCGTCCGCCGTCTCGATGAAGTCCCGCCAGATCCGTAGCTCCTCGGCGGTCGGCAGTTGACGCCCTCGCCGCCGGTCGGGTGTGGCCTTCGTCATCTTCCTCCCATGATTGACATGTCAATTTGCAGGCTAGCATGTTTGACATGTCAATCGTCGGGAGCGGCCTCCCGATGCGGGTCGACCACCTGGGAACGCACGTGAGGAGGAGACGGTGACAGCGGAAGGCTTCGAGCTGGGACTCAACTCGTTCGGCGAGGTGGCCGCCGACGGCGACCGGATCCCGAGCGACGCGGAAGCACGCACGATCGAGCTGCTGGGCAGCGAGGTCGCCCCGCGAGTCCGGGAGCTGCTGGCGAAGGAGCCCACCCATGTCTGACCTCATGTTCGGCCTCGACACCTTCGGCGACGTGCCGGAGGACGATGCCGGCAAGCCCGTGTCCCATGCCGCGGCGATCAGGCAGGTCGTCGACGAGGCGGTGCTGGCGGACGACCTCGGCGTCGACGTCATCGCCCTCGGCGAGCACCACCGGCCGGAGTACTCGGTGTCGACGCCCGAAACCGTGCTGGCGGGGATCGCCACCCGTACCGCGCGCATCCGGCTCGCGTCCGGCGTGACCGTGCTTAGCTCGGACGACCCGGTCCGGGTGTTCCAGCGCTTCGCGACGGTGGACGCGCTGTCGAACGGCCGGGCCGAGGTCATCCTCGGTCGCGGCTCGTTCACCGAGTCGTTCCCGCTGTTCGGCTACGACCTGCGCGACTACGACGCGCTGTTCGAGGAGAAGATCGAGCTGTTCGCGAAGCTGCTGGACGAGCAGCCGGTCACCTGGAGCGGCAGCCTGCGTGCCCCGCTCGAGCACGCCGACGTCTTCCCGAAGACGGAATCGGGGCGCCTCACCACCTGGGTGGGCGTCGGCGGCTCGCCGCAGTCGGTCGTGCGTACCGCCCACTACGGTTTCCCGCTCATGCTCGCCATCATCGGCGGCGCTCCCGAGCGTTTCGCGCCCTACATCGACCTTTATCGCCGGGCGGCCGAGCAGTTCGGCACGACCGCGCACCCGGTCGGGATGCACTCACCAGGATTCATCGCCGACACCGACGACGAGGCGAAGGAACTGTTCTGGCCGCACTACCGCGTCATGCGGGACCGGATCGGCGCGCTGCGGGGCTGGCCGCCGATCCGTCGCGAGGAGTTCGACGCCGAGGTGGCGCACGGTTCCCTCTACATCGGCTCTCCGGAGACCGTGGCCCGTCGCATGGCCCGCGCGATCCGCAGCCTGGGCGTCGGCCGGTTCGACCTCATCTACACCGCCGGCGCGCAGCCGGTGAGCGCCCGGATGCGCGCCGTGGAGCTGTACGGCACCCGGGTGATCCCCCTGGTCCGCGACATCCTGGCCAGTTGACCGTACCCACGGACACCCCCGTCGGTATTCGGAAGGAAGACATGACCGACACTTCCCGCAACAGGCCACAGACCCTCGGCATCCTCGGTGCCGGGAAGGTGGGCACCGTGCTCGCCCGGCTCGCCGTCGCCGCCGGCTACCGGGTGCTCATCGCCGGTTCGGGTGACCCGGCGAGGATCGCCCTCACTGTCGAGGTGCTCACGCCCGGAGCGGTCGCCACCACCGCGACCGACGCCGTGGCCGGCGCCGACGTCGTCATCCTCGCCCTCCCGCTCGGCAAGTACCGCAGCGTTCCCACCGAGGCGTTGCGCGGCAAGCTCGTCGTCGACGCCATGAACTACTGGTGGGAGGTCGACGGCATCCGCGACGACCTCACCGACGCGCGCACCTCGTCGAGCGAGACCGTGCAGGCATTTTTGCCCGGCTCCCGCGTGGTCAAGGCGTTCAACCACATGGGATACCACGATCTCGAAATCGAAGCGCGGCCGAACGGCGTAGCCGGCCGCAGGGCCATCGCGATCGCGGGCGACGACGCCGCCGATCTCGCCGCCGTCGCATCCCTTGTGGACCGTCTCGGCTTCGATCCGGTCGTCGCGGGTCCCCTCGCCGAGGGCGTACGGCTGGGACCGGGCAGCGAGTTGTTCGGCGCCAACGTCAGCGCCGACGAGGTACGTGCCATGCTCGCCCGGTTTCCGCAGTCGGAACGCGGGCGGACCGTCGCCCACGCGCGAGCCGGGCGGCCGGAGGCGGCCTGACCCGTCACCGGGCGGCGGGACCACCGCGAGAGGTCGTCTGCCTGCGGCACCGGCGCTGGCTCGCACACGCCGACAGGAGGTCGGCCCGACCTCGCCAACGTCGATAGAATGATCGCGTGGAACAGGGCGATCGGCTCCGTCACGCTTCGTCGTTCGGCGCGGCGGCGACCGCGTACGCCGAGCATCGTCCGGACTATGCGCAGGCCGCGGTGCGCTGGGCGCTCGAGCCCGCGCCCGGCCTGCGGGTGCTCGATCTCGGAGCCGGAACCGGCAAGCTCACCGCCACGCTGGTTGCGGTGGGCGCCGACGTCACCGCGGTCGAGCCTGATCCGGCGATGCTGAACGAGCTGCGCCGCGCACTGCCGGATGTCCGTGCCCTGCCGGGGAGCGCCGAGGCGATCCCGCTGCCGGACGCGTCCGTCGATGTCGTGCTGGCCGGCAACGCCATGCACTGGTTCGACATGGCCGTCGCGGGACCCGAGATCGCCAGGGTCCTGGCACCCGGCGGCATCCTGGCCGGCCTGTGGAACGCCATGGACGACGGGATCGGCTGGGTCGCCGGGCTGGCGCGGGTCAGCGGGAGCGCGGCGATCGGCCCGCGTGACACGCCCGCCAGCTGGCGGGCCGAGACGGCCGGCGCGCATCTTCCGACCACCGGCGTGGCTCCCCGGTTCGGCTCGCCGGAGCAGGCCGAGTTCCCGCACGGCCAGCGCCGCACCGCCGACTCCCTCGTGGCGACACTTGCCACCAGGGCGGGGATGCTGGTCATGCCGGAACAGGAACGCGAGGCCACGCTGGGCCGGATCCGCGCTTTCCTGGCGAGCCGACCGGAGACGGCGCGCGGCGAGTTCACCCTCCCGATGCTGACCTGTGTGCTGCGGGTTCGGCGGCTGTGAGAGGCACCCGCAGCGCAGGAGCGTGATCGTGCCGCAACGTTCTTGGTGGACGGCACTGTGCCCTCGTCCGGGCTACGACCGCCCGTGGGCCGCTGGGGCCTCGGCGACCTGCGCGGCCTGGCGGTCCCGCCACCGCCTCTGCGCCTCGTTGTTGCAGCGTCGACAGACCCGGCGGTAGCGGCCCGTCGCCGGGTCCACCTCGCGGTCGTGGCCGTTGCGGCACCGTGGCTGCTGTTTCCGGTTCCGGCAGTTCTCGGCGTGCGTGAGCTGGCGGAGGTGGCTCGGCTCGATGTAGTCGGGCACGCCGCATTCGTGGTGGACCTCGAGGTCGGGCTGGTAGCCGCCGACGAAGACGGCGTACGCGGCCACGTGTGCCCAGGCTCGCCCGGCGAGCTTCTGGTGGACGCCACGCCTGCTGCCGTAGCCCCGGACGATCAGGCACCCGGTGGGTAGGCGTTCCGACCGCTGGAGCAGGTATGCCTTCAGCGACTCTTCGCTGAAGTGCCGGGAGAGTCCACTCACCTGAGACAGCACGCCGAGAGCGTAGTGGCATTGCCCGACGTTGCCGGCGTGCGGTGGTTGCGGGCCCGGTCGACGCGATCGACTCGCGAGGGTGCGCGGCGGGTCAGCGCCCGGGGCGGCAGTGCGGGACCGTGCCGGACAGGCGACGCGGCGGGTGCCCGCTGTTGCCGGCCAACGCGACGTCGACGAAGGCGCCGACGCCGGCCCGTGCGACGCCGGCCAGCAGGGCGACCAGCAGCAGGCGGAGGCGGGTGTCGGAGACGGCGTCCGGCGTACCGGCGCTCGGTGGTGGTCCGCCGCCGGTCAGGAGGGTGGCCAGCAGCCGCGGCTGGACCTCGGGCAGCCAGCCGGTGACGTGGTCGAGCTGCGCGGCCAGCAGCGGCCAGGGATACCGACCGTCCGGGTCCCACTCCTCGACCAGCAGCTCGGCGGTGTCGTGGAGGACGTGCGGTGTCCAGGGGTGGGGGAGCCGGGACAGGCGGCGCACGGCGGCCTGGAACGCCTCGCGGTCGGCTTGGTTGGCCGCGCGGACCCCGGCGACGACGGCGTTCCACAACTCCTGTTCGACCGGTGTGGGTGGACGCCACATCTCGTCTCCTCTCGCCTTGCTGCGGCCGGTCTCGGCTGGATGGATCGCCCCCGCGAGGGCGACGGCCGTGGACGGGCGCACCGGGTCTTGGGGTAATGGCCGGCACGGGCCCGTAGGAGGGCGAGGCCCGTGCCGGCCGCGGTGATCACCCCAATCACCGTCTTTGCGCCGACGGCGGCACGACCGGATCCGGGGCTGTCCGGCCCTGGGCGCGTCGGCGCAGTACCGCGTCGGACGATGCTCATCCGCCCGTACCGCCGGGCGCGGCGTGTCCGCTGAGCGCGCTTGGTTGGTGCTGTGCCGGTGGCTCGCTGTCGCAAGTGAACTATATGGCGAAAGTTAACGAGTTATGACGATTTTGGCACGGCGCGTCTCATATTCGTATCTCAGCTTTCGCCTCGGCCGATGCGGGGCGGACCGGCCACCGAGCGATACGCGACGAGCCACCGGTCGAGGCTATGAGGTTCTTGTTGAGCTGTGTCCGGACTTGGTGAGCACGGATCGGGAGAGATGTCTCACCATTCGCATATCCGCAAACAAGGGCGAAATGTTCCCAGAGGCGACACCGGTGCATTGAGCGCCGAAACAGGATGGCGGGTGAGAGGCTCTGCACAGGATTGTGGGCCGCCCCCGCCGGGGGGCGGCCCACAGCGGGCGTCAGCGTTGGGTGCGGTCGTCGATCTCGGTACCGGACTCCCCCGGGCGGGCGCCGATCGCCTCCTCGGCCGCGCGACCGCCGGTGCTCTCGTCACCCAGCGTCAGGTCACTGCGGGGTAGCCCCGACAACCGTGCCGGGTCCCGGATCTCACCCCGGACACCGCGTGTGTCCTGAGCAGAGTCCGGCACCTCGGGCTGCCCGGGGCGGGCGCCGATCGCCTCCTCGGCCGCGCGACCGCCGGTGCTCTCGTCACCCAGCGTCAGATCGCTGCGGGGTAGCCCCGACAGCCCGCCCGGATCCCGGGTCGGCTGGTCGGGCCAGCCGGTCTCCGCGCCGGGGCCGCCGACCGACTCGCGGCGTCCGACGCCACGGGCGTGGTAGACGCCCTCGCCCGTGCCCGGGTCACCGGGATCGGCCAGGCTGGTGTCGATGGGCCGGCCGCCCGGATCGGCCAGGCCGGCCCGGCGCAACATGTCGACCAGTTCGTCGTGCGGCATGCGCTCGGTGTCCGGTATGCCGGCACCGCGCGCGATGGACCGCAGGGTGGTCAGGTCCTGATCTGCGAAGGTCTCGGCCATGCGGTTGGCTTCCCGAGGGTCAAGACAAGGAAACCTGCGTCAGGCCCGCGCGCCGCCCAGCCCGAGCAGCACCGCGAGCCCGAGGGCGCTGCGCGGGGCGTAGGGCACCCGCCACAGGCCGCCGTGCGCCGCCGCGTACGCCTCGTCCCGCCACGGGTGTTCCTGCGCGGGGCCGCCCCCGGTGCGCAGGTCGTGCACGAGCAGCGCGGCCATCAGGGTGTTGCTGGTGGCCGGCTCGAACACCTCGATGCCGAACCGGTGCGCCCCCGCGTACGCGGCGGCCAGGGCCCGGTTGCGCAGCACCGAGCGGGTCCGGGTCGGCGGCGCGACGGTGAACGACACGGTCGTCCCGGCCTCGCGGGCCACCGCCGCCCGCCACCGTTGCAGCCGCTTGGCCAGGGCGTAGTTCGGCCCCTGCTGGGGGACCAGGCTGTCGTTGATGCCGGGATCCGCCTCCGGCGGGTAGTTGCGGTGCAGCAGCCGGCCGCCGGAGAGCACCCGCAGCGACCGGCGGGCCGGTCCCCGGGCGGCGTAGCCGCGTTCGGCGTGGGCCACGGCCTCGGCCGGTACGGCGTACACGTCGGTGGGCGTGGCCAGGAAGGCCAGGGCGACGTCCGGACGGTGCTGTGCCAGGTGGACGGTGAGCGCGTCGACCGCGGTGGCGACCCGCACATTCGTGGCGCCGTCCGCGTAGACGTAGTTGCCGAGCACCAGCCGCCCGTCGAGGCCGCGCAACCATGCGGCGGCCTGGGGGAGGCGGTGCAGCAGGTCCGCGCCCGCGCCGGCGGCGAGCGCCGCGTCGTCGCCGCAGGTGCCCGGACGCACCGGCAGGTGCAGGCGCCCGCCGTACCGGTGGGCGGTGCGCAGCATCCGCCGCCAGATCTCCGGGCGGGGCAGGTCGACGGCGACCACCTCGCCGCCCCAGCGCAGCACGGACGGCAGCGGTCCCATCTCCGCGCCCGCCCCGAGCACCACGATCCGCTGGTCGCGCAGGTCCAGCCAGTCCGGGTTGGCCAGCACCGCGCCCACCGATTCGGCGCAGCTCGGTTCGATCACGCCGGCGTCCACCCAGGCGTCGAGGCGGCGGCGCAGATCGTCGCCGCGCAGCCGCTGCCCCCGGTACGGCAGGGACAGTTCCCGCTCCACCTCGCCGGTCCCGGTGACGGTCGCGGTCTCCAGCGGCTCCGGGTCCGGCCGGGAGAACACCTCGTCGGGGCCGGTCTCCGTGCCGTCGGTGGAAAGGTGGCGCATCCGGGCGTGCAGGGAGGCCAGCCCGTCGCGGGCGATGGTCAGCGCCGCGTCGCGGGAGAGCAGACCGGCCTCGACCAGCCGGCGGAAGTGGCCGAGGTAGCCGTGCCGCCAGTTCGTCTCGTGCTCGGCGGCACGGGCGCCCACCGGGTCGACGGCGCGCAGGGCGTCGGCCACCACGGCCCGGCCCAGCGCGGTCGTGCTGCGCGTCTCGCCGGTCCGGGGGAACACCACCCCGCTCGGGCCTTCCACGGTCGCCGTCCTCCTCGTCGTCTCGGCTGCGGTACCGGCCCACTCTGCCGTATCGGCGGCTGGCCCGCAGCACAGGCCCCGCCGATCGCGCCGACCGGTTCAGGTCACGCTTCGTGCACGGATCGGTCACGACGTTCACGCTTGCGTATCGGCTCGGCCACGGCGGGAGCCGACCCCCGGTTGCCCTGCGTCAATGACCGAAACGGATCCGGTACGCCGCGGCCGGATCACCACCCCTCTGTCCAGCCGGGAGGATCCGATGGCCCATGTGAGACGGTCGATGCTGCTGCCCGTGGTGCTGGCCGCCGCGATGACGATCACCGCCTGCTCCGCCGGGGGCGCCGGGCGGCAGGCCGACTCCGCCCACGGGCCGGCCCGCCCGAACCCCGGCACGCCCCGGTCGGATGGCACCGACACGAGGACGGAGGAGGACGCGGCGTCGACCTTCGGTGTCGACGTCGACACCGCGTCGTACGGCTACGCCCGCCGGCTCATCCGGGAGGGGCGGCTGCCGGAGCGCTCCGGGGTACGGCCGGAGGAGTTCGTGAACTCGTTCCGGCAGGACTACGCCGAGCCCGCCGGCGACGGCTTCGCCGTGCACGTCGACGGCGCCCGACTGCCCGGGACCCACCGGGCCGAGCCGGACGAGCGGCTGATGCGGGTCGGTCTGCAGACCCGCTCGGAGAGCCGGGAGAGCCGTCCGGACGCCGCCCTCACCTTCGTCGTCGACGTCTCCGGCTCGATGGGCGAGCCCGGTCGGCTCGATCTGGTGCAGGACGCGTTGCACACGCTGGTGGACCAGTTGCGTCCCACCGACTCCATCGCCGTCGTCGAGTTCAGCAGCAGGGCGCGGGTGGTTCGGGAGATGACCCCGGTCTCCGACGCTCGGCAGCTGCACACCGCCATCGACGCCCTGCGTACCCGGGACAGCACCAACCTGGAGGCGGGCCTGGTGCTCGGCTACCGGGTGGCCCGCGCCGGGTTCCGCGCCGGCCGGACCAACCGGGTGATCGTGCTCTCCGACGGTCTCGCCAACACCGGCAGCACCGAGTCGGAGCCGATCCTGCGCCGGGTGCGCGCGGAGGCGGAGAAGCAGATCGCGCTGCTCGGCGTGGGTGTCGGCAGCGAGTACGGCGATCAGCTGATGGAGCAGCTCGCCGACCGGGGCGACGGTTTCGCGGTGTACGTCGGCGAGCGTGACCAGGCCCGGAAGGTGTTCGTGCAGCAGTTGCCCGCGACGCTGAGCGTCCGGGCGCTCGACGCCAAGGTGCAGGTGACCTTCGAGAAGTCGGCCGTGCGCTCCTACCGGCTCATCGGCTACGCCGACCGGGCGCTCGCCGACGAGGATTTCCGCGACGACCGGGTCGACGGCGGCGAGGTCGGTCCCGGGCACAGCGTCACCGCGCTCTACGCCGTCCGGCTCGCCGGCGGGGTTTCCCCGTCGGCCCGGGTGGCCCGGGTGCAGGTGCGGTGGACCGATCCGAAGGATCGGGAGCCGGCCGAGACGTACCAGTCGGTGACGACCGCCGACCTGGACCGGGACTTCACCGAGGCGTCCCCCCGGTTGCGCACCTGCTACGCGGCCGCCTACTTCGCCGTGGCCCTGCAGGGCGGCGAGGAGGCCCGCCTGGGCGATCTCGCGGCGATCGCGGACCGGGCCGCCGACGCCACCGAGGATGCCGAGGTACGGGATCTCGGCCGGGTCATCCGCGAGGCCGACCGACTGCGCTGAGCCGCCTCGCGTCCCGGCACCCGCCTGGGTGGCCGGGTCGCGAGGCGTCAGCTCCGGGACAGCTTGCGCTGCGGGGCCGGGCGGGTTCGCTCGGCGTCGATGCCGACCAGTTCACCGAGGCGGGGGTCGAGGGCCAGCAGCGGACGCGGCCCGAACAGGGCCATCGCGGTCAGCAGCTCGTCGGTGCCGCGTTCGCTCCACACCGGCCGCCGTTGCGGGTCCAGGTCGGCGTGCCGGCGCCGCAGTCGCCGCAGCAGGCGACGCGCGGCGGCGCCGGTCTCCGGCACCTCGCTGAGCCACCAGCCGGTCAGTGCGGTGGCCAGGCAGCACAGCAGCAGCCCCACCACCGAGGCGGGGCCGCCCGCAGCACGACCCTCGACGGCGCTGTCGACCAGCCGGGTCAGCCCGACCACGGCGACCGCGAACAGGGGCACGGTGCCCAGCGCCACCCACCGCCGCTGCGCCGGGGTGAGCAGCCAGCCGTCGCGGACCAGCCGTCCCACCAGCCGGCGCAGGGCCCGCCCCACGCCGGGGTCGGCGAGCACCGCCGCCCAGGTCTGCGGCCGACGCAGCGCGGCGTGCAGGGCGCGGACCAGCTGCCCCGAGCGGGCCGGCGGTGGGCCGTCCACCGCGAGGGTGGCCAGCTCGCCCCGCCGCACCAACCCGGCGCCGTGCAGCACGGCCACGCCCACCTGGCAGGCCAGTCCCGCCCGGTCGGTCAGGTAGGCCAGCTCGACGGGGTCCGGCGCCGCGCCCCGGACCCGCCGGCCGGTCAGCTCACGGACCGCCACGGCGACCGCGAGGGCCACGGCGACCGCGGTGACGTAGTCGAGCAGGAAGCGCGGTCCGCTGACACCCCAGAGCATGGCGCCAAGTATGGCCCGGTCGGTCAGGGCGCCCGGAACCTGTTCACCCGGGTCTCGGCGGCGCGCAACGCGCCGGCCAGCACGCCGGTCCGCGGGCGTCGGAACCACAGGCTGCGCAGCAGGTTGCGGGTGTTGACCCGGGCCACCATCTGGGCGCGGCTGCGGGGCTGGTCGGCGCAGTCGGCCAGCCGGCCCAGCCATTGGGCGATCTCCGCCTCCGGGAGCAGTTCCTTCTCGGCGAGGACGTCCACCACGGTGGCCATCCGCTCATCGTCCTCGTCCGGGAAGATCGTGGTGCCGTTGTGCAGCAGCGCCGCCAGCGCGTCGAGGACGGCGCGGTGGGTGGCCGGGGCGCTCTCCGGGCAGCGGACCAACTCGTTCAGGGCGTCCGCATGATGCGCGGCGGCGTGCGCCCAGCCGCCTTCGGTGACCAGTCCGCGCAGGTCCCGCTCCTGCCGGTGGTAACGCAGCAGGGCGTCGCGGGTCCGGGCGAACTGTTCGGCGGTGAGGAACGGGCGGTCGCGGTGCCGGGCGAGCACGAGGGCGACGACCAGCATGCTGAAGGTCCGGGTGAACACCGTCGGATCGTCGTGACCGCCGATGCCGTGGAACAGGTGCTGGTCGTCGATCAGGGTGTCGAGCAGGTCACGCAGCTCGTCCTCGGTGAGCCGGTCGCCGGTGACGAACGCGTGGAAGGTCGGGTAGACCAACTCGTCGCGCAGCTGCGGGTCGAGGTCGCCGATGTGGGCCAGCAGCGCCGGAACGAGGTCCGCCGCCCGCTCGCCCGGGCGGAGGCGGTAGCCGTCCGCCTCGATCCGTCGCAGGTCGGCCGTGAGTGCGGTTGCGGTGTGGGTCAAGCCGGCGGTCCCTTCAGCGTCGTGGTGATCTCCTCTGCCACCGGGTCGGGTTCGTCGTGGTGAATGCCGGAGACGAGGACCACGGCCTTCCCCTCGAATGGCGGCAGGGAATGCGCGGCACTCTAGCGCCCATGATCGACAGGCGCGGCCGAATATGGTCGAGGAGCGTGCCGTACGCGGTGAGCCGGGTCCGCCGCGGGTGTGAGCAGGGCCGGCGCGGGCGCGGGCCGCCCGATGGCGCCTTCCGGCCGGCCCGGCAAACCGGATCGCGTAGCGGCGGGGATGCGGCTACCGTGCGCGGGATGCGGATCCGCGAATACACCGAGGCCGACTGGGCGCAGGTCCGGCCGATCCTCGACGAGGTCGTCACCGCGGGAGAGACCTTCCCGTACGACCCGGCGTGGCCCCCGGATGTCCTGCGCGACGTGTGGGTGGAACGCCCGCCCGGCTGCACGGTGGTGGCCGAGGAGGCCGGCAAGATCCTGGGCACCGCCAAGATGGGTACGAACAAGCCGGGGCCCGGCTCGCACGTCGCCACCGCCAGCTTCATGGTGGCCGCCGCCGCCCGGGGCCGCGGTGTCGGCCGGGCGCTGGCCGAGCATGCCCTGGACTGGGCCCACCGCCAGGGCTACGCGGCGATGCAGTTCAACGCGGTGGCGGAGAGCAACGCGGCGGCCGTCGAGCTGTACCGGCGGCTCGGGTTCGCGGTGATCGGCACCGTGCCGGAGGCGTTCGCGCACCCCACGCTGGGCAGGGTCGGGCTGCACGTCATGCACCGGTTCCTCTGACGCGCCGCGGTGCGGTACCCACCGGCTGGCCAGCGCGCGCGAGGATCGGTTCATGAGAGATGAACCTGTCGAGCTGGCTGCCGCGCTGGCGCGCTTCGACCAGCTGTGGAGTCCGCGCATCGTCACCACCGTCAACGACTACGACGTCCGGATCGCGAAGGTGGCCGGGGAACACGTCTGGCACGCCCACGACCACACCGACGAGTTCTTCCTGGTGCTCGACGGGGAACTGCGGATCGCGCTGCGCGACGGCGCGGACGGCGCGGAGCGGGAGGTGGTGCTGCCCCGCGGCGCGGTGTACGTGGTGCCGCGGGGGGTGGAGCACCGGCCGTCCGCGCCGCAGGGCGCGTCGATCCTGATGTTCGAGCCGTCCGGGACGTCGAGTGTGGGTGACCGGCACGACGCGGTGCCGGGGCACGTGGACGCCACCACCGGGCACCG
>NZ_JBJZOG010000145.1:0-12471 GCF_047200535.1 Micromonospora mangrovicola
GGGCAAGAACACCACTCAGACGTACGACACCTTCGGCCGGCCGCTCGAGGGCAAGACGCCGAAGGACCAGACGGCGGGGGTGTACATCACCACGCCGGCACCGACGTACGACGCGAACGACAACGTCACCCGGTCCACCGACCCGAACGGAGCCGTCTCAACGGCCTCGTACGACGAGGCGGACCAGCTGAGCTACGTCACCGCGCCGGTGGATGTGGCAGGGGACCCGGAGCGGAAGACGTCGTTCACCTACGACAAGGCCGGCAACACGCTGACCACGACGCAGCCGAAGGGCAACCTGACCGCCACTGCCGGGGACTACGTCACCACCAACGCCTACGACGAGATCTACGAGCTCGTCTCGATGACCAACGCCGCAGGCGACAAGATTTCCTACGAGTACGACAACGTCGGCAACGTGGTCACCGTCGTGGACCCGCGGAAGAACGCGACCGCCGACACCGCTGACTACGCGTCGAAGCGGACGTACGACCTTGCGCATCGGGTCACGAAGACGACGGATGCGTTGGGCAAGTCCACCAGTAGCACCTACGACCGGGACGGGCTGGTCACCTCGACGACCGATCAACTCGGCAACGCCACGCTGATCACGCTCGACCAGCGGGGCAAGCAGGTCGAGGTCAAGGTGCCGTACAAGAACGACGCCGGGACGATCTCGTACCGGACCACGAAGTTCGAGTACGACCAGGTCGGCAACCGGACCAAGGTGATCAGCCCGCGTGGCGTGGCGACCACCGCGGACCCGGACGACTTCGCGCAGGTCACCGTCTACGACGCGCTGAACCGGGTGAAGGAGACCCAGTCGGCGTACGACAAGAGCGACGCCCGTTACAACACACCGGACAAGACCACCTACGCGTACGACAAGGTGGGCCGGTTGACGACGCTCTCGGTGCCGCCGTCGGCGGGTCAGTCGGTGCGCAACGACACGACCTACAGCTACTACGACAACGGGTGGACGAAGACCTCGTCCGACCCGTGGGACATCGTCACCTCGTACGACTACAACGAGTTGGGCGCGCAGACGAGCAGGACCGTGACGTCGGCGGGTGGCTCGTCGAACCGGACGATGAGCTGGTCGTACTTCCCGGACGGGAAGCTCAGGGCCCGCTCGGACGACGGCGTGCCGGTCGGCGAGCAGGTGGTGCTGGTCGACAACTCCGACTTCAACAACACCAGCTCGACGGGCACATGGCCGGCGGCCAGCACGGCGACCGGAAAGTACGGCACGGACTACGCCACCCACGCGGCCGGGACGGGCACGAACGTGTTCACCTGGCAGCTGAACGTGCCGCAGGCCGGCACGTACGAGGTGTTCGCGCGGTTCCCGCAGGTGTCGGGAGCGGCCACGGACGCCAGGTACACCGTGAACTACGACGGTGGCAGCGCGGTGAAGACAGTCAACCAGACCGCCGGCACCGGGACCTGGGTGAGCCTGGGCTCGTACAGCTTCGCCGAGGGCAACGCCCAGAAGGTGACGCTGTCCGACCAGGCGGG
This sequence comes from Micromonospora mangrovicola, assembly GCF_047200535.1. NCBI lineage: Bacteria > Bacillati > Actinomycetota > Actinomycetes > Micromonosporales > Micromonosporaceae > Micromonospora > Micromonospora mangrovicola. The sequence continues at coordinate 1,519 of NZ_JBJZOG010000145.1, forward strand.
CGGCGCCGTGGTGGCGGACGCGGTGAAGCTGGTCCGGGACAACTCGGCCGACACCGACAACGAGAAGCACGACTACAGCTACGCGTACGACCCCAACGGCAACCTCACCACCATCACGGACGCCTCCCCGGGCGCCAAGGTGGACCGCTACGCCGTGAGCTACACGGGCCTGAACCAGGTCGACACGGTCACCGAATCGAAGTCGGGGGCGACGGTCGACACGACGTCGTTCACCTACAACGAGAACGGCGTACCGCTGACGACCAGCAACGACAGGCAGTACTCGTCTTACGAGTACGACGTGCGGGATCTGGCCTCGAAGGTCACCAACGGCAAGTCGGCCACGGACCCGTCGCCGAAGGTCACCACCTACACCTACACCGATCGCGGCCAGAAGCTGAAGGAGGTCAAGGGCAACGGCAACACCGTCGACTACACGTACTTCCTCGACGGGCGGCTGAAGACCCAGACGGAGAAGAAGCCGAACGGGACGCTCGTGTCGGACTACACGGCCGACTACGACCTGAACGGCAACCGGTCGCACGACGTCAGCAAGAAGATGAACGCCGACAACCACGGCGTCTATCTGACCACCACCACCGATTTCAGCTACGACCCGCGGGACCGGTTGGCCTCGCTGACCAGGACCGGTGACGGCGCCGGCACGGAAACCTACGTGCACGACGCGAACAACAACGTCACCAGGCAGACGGTCAAGGGCACGTCCACGACGTTCAACTACGACCGCAACCGGCTGCTGACCGCGGTGACCGGCGGCTCGACGGCGTCGTACAACTACGACCCGTTCGGCCGGCTGGACACCGTCACGGCAGCCGGGACAGTTATCGAGCGCAACGTCTACGACGGGTTCGACCACGTCATCGAGAACCGCAAGAACAACGGGACCACGACGTCGACCACCAGGTACACGTTCGACCCGCTGGACCGCACCGCGTCGAAGACCACCGACGCCGGTGGCGCGAAGGAAAAGACCACCACCTTCAGCTACCTCGGCCTGACCAGCGAGCTGCTGGACGAGGAGGTCGCGGGCGAGCTGACCAAGTTCTACCAGTACTCCCCGTGGGGCCAGCGCCTGTCGCAGGTCACCCACAACACCGACGGCAGCGAGGAGGACTCCTACTACGGCTACACCCCGCACACCGATGTCGAGACGCTGACCAGTGACACCGGCGACACCAAGGCCACCTACGGCTACACCGCGTACGGCAAGAACGACGACGCCCAGTTCACGGGCATCGACAAGCCGGACACGGCGGACCCGACCAAGGAGCCGTACAACGCCTACCGGTTCAACGCCAAGCGGTGGGACCAGTCCTCCGGCAACTACGACATGGGCTTCCGTGACTACAGCCCAGGTCTGAACCGGTTCCTGTCCCGCGACAGCTACAACGGGGCGCTGGCCGACATGCACCTCGGCCTAGATTCCTGGACCGGCAATCGGTACGCCTTCGGCGGCGGTAACCCCATCACCGCCGTGGAAGTCGACGGGCACAAAGCCTGCGGCGAGGTGTGCGAGGGGGGCGGATGGGGTCCGGACAACCAGTGCGCGGCTTGTTACTTCGACAAATACAGCTCTGCCCACGACACGGCGATTCAGATGATCGCGGAGTGGCTCAGGGCCACCCAGCCGTACGGGGGTGGTGAAGTGACCATGGACTTGTCGGCGTCCGGTGGCGTCAGGGATCCGAAAAACATGATCGTGGGCGGATCGAGCAAGAATCCGGGCAAGAATGTGGGCTGGGCCGATCTCCTCTACTGGACGGACGACGCCGTCTACCTCTGGGACGCAAAATACGCGGGCGGGCCGGCAGAAATTGCTGGCAGAAAGGAGGTCGCAAGCAAGGTCAAGTATCTGCAGATGCAGTTGAGGGTAGAAAAGGATCCCCATACCGTGAAGGTCGGGTTCAGTTTTTCGCCCCAAACGGGCCCGAACCGCACCAAGCCCAACGAGATGGTCGCTGCTTGGCCGTCTCTTGTGTCCGGCTCTGGCGTGATCGCCTACACGATGTGGCAGAACAAGCAGCCTCAGCCACAACCCTCACCCCGAACGGTGGCTCAGGAGCAACCAGAGGAAACCCCCTGGTACGAGACTGCCGGAAGGTGGGCCGGTGCGGCAGGCCTGGTCCTCGGAGCAGGGGCGCTCGCCGTGGGCACCGTCGTGGAGGACGCCGGCACCCTGGGGGTCGGGATCCTGGACGACGTGCCCTCGTTCGCCGCTGCGGGGGGAATGGTCCGCGGCGCATTCGCGCTCGTGGGCTAACCTGATCGACGCCCGCGCGCCTCACCTGTGGGGCGCGCGGGCGCTCACTTTGTTTGGAGTAGACATGAGCATTTCCCTGCGGATGCGGCGGATTCCGGCGGAGGAACTGGATCGGGGTCTGTCGCACCTCGAGGCAGGTTTCGCGGCGACGCTCGACAACGCTGTGTACGACGCCGAGACGGAGTCCGGCGTCCTGTGTGATATCGGGGAACAGTGGCAGTTCGTTCACCTTGTGGTCACCGGTGAGCGCCACCAGGTGACTGGTCCCAGTGGTCTGCCGGTGCTCGGGGGGGAGCCGCTGGGGCAGGTCGGGCCCACCGACCGGGACCTCATCCTCAAACTGTCCCCCGGCGACGTCTCCGCGGCGGCCGATTTCCTTCGAGCGGTGGATCTGCCGGGCTTGATGGAGGTGAACCGCGAACTGCTCGCCGAGCGGACCGGTGGAAGCCTCCCGAATCTGTTCCTGAATGTCATCAAAGATCATTTGGCAGACCTCCGGCGGTTCTACGACCTCGCCGCTGAGGCCGGCCAAGCCGTGGTCAAGCGCACATACACCTGAGCGGAGCAAGCCCGTGATGGGTGAGGTGACCACCGAGGAGCCCGGGCCCGAGGTGGTTGCGACCTGCTGTCGGCATCCCGGCTGGCAGACGTCCGAGCGCTGACCGGGCCCTGCGAAAAGCGGTACCTGGGCTTCACTGCCTTCACGAGGGCGGATGGGCGACTACCCCTCGGCGGCCGGGTAGGTGGGCTACTCCAGCGCGTCAAATGAATGGAGCCTCGGCCCCGACCACGCCGCATCAGCTCGCGGCGTGACCCGGTGCCCGTTTTCCGGGAAGCTGTCCGAACGGGACTGTCCCGTCTGGTACTCAAGCGGCGGTTGTACGGTCAGACCTTCGGGTGTGGCTGGGCGGGCAGGCTCGCCCGATGACCATCCCTGCTTCCCACCGTGTCGAGACTCCGAACGCATCCATGATCCGCCCGATGTCGCTCGTCACCGTCCTCCGCGACACCCCAAGTAGTCGCGCGATCGTCGCGTCCTTCGCGCCCCTGCAGAGCAGGGCGGCGACATCGACCTGACGTTCGCTGAGCGGTACGACACCCGGCGCGTCGTGGACCGGGACCGCGCGGCGCTTGGTCTCCTCCCAGATGTCGCAGAACGTCGTCACCAGGTCCTGGTCGCTGCACAGCCAGGCGGTCGGCTGTCCGTGCGCGCTGAGGGGGCCCGCGAACAACGCGAGGCGTTCATCGATGGCAAGGCCGGTCATCGGCACGGGCGCCACCCAGGTGTCGGGGTGGCAGGCGGCGATGAGGGACAGATGGTCCGCAGGTTGGGTGATCATGTGACCCCGGATCTTCCGGGACCGCGTACGGCGGTTGAGGCTTCGTTCCCGCCGCAACGGGTCGAAGTCCGTCCGCCGCTGGAGGTTGTGCAGCACCGAGCCGGTCGCGCGTTCCAACACCGGAAGTCGATCAGTGATCGCCGACAGCCCTTCGGCGAAGAACCTCAGACCGTTGTCGGCAGTCTCTCCCCGCTGAGCAGCCAGGACCCTCTCGGTCACCGCAGCCTGCAGTGCTCGCGCTCGGCACCCCAGGTCGTACTCGTCAGAAGGACCATCGGCTGTCATCGTGCGACTCGCTCCACCCACCGCAACTTGGTTCAGGGCTCGTTCCACAAGGGTCGGCCCGAGGCGCACAGCATGGCATAACCGCTCATTCAGCTCAACGGAGGACGACCTAGCCGTAGCGACCTGGCTGGTCAAGCACCTTGCTGAAATGCGCAGACTGGTCGCGTCCTGAGCGACACATCCACGATCGTAACTCCGGGCCGTTCAGGGCCCGTCAACCGCTCACCGGATCAAGGGATGTGCCACATGAAGTTCCGACGCTTCGTCGCGACCGCCATCGCCTCGGGGGTGATGGCCGCCGGCGCCGTCGCAGTCGCCAGCCCCGCCATGGCCAGCATCGCACCGAGCGGATGCACCTACTCCAGGACGCTCAACGACACCCACATCATCTGGAACGGCGCGACGGCGGCGACTGTCCGGCAGATGCTCGGCTACTGCAGCGGCCAGCCCCGGAACTGGACCTACGTCTGGGTTTGGGACTCGTTCAAGTCCACCCACAGCAACTTCTACGTCGAGGCCGCCATCAATACCACCTTCGTCCAACTCGGCTGGGACCTTGGCTTGGCCAATCAGCAGGAAGTCACGTCGAAGCCCACGGACACCTACTACGAGTGCACCTCGGGCTGGGCGCGTCTGAACTGGGCGGGGTACTCCGCCACGGCCAAGACCTCGCAAGTCTGCTGACCGTACGCTGCGAGCTCACTGGTGAGGCCTCGGCGTCGCGGGCGAGACCATCAGTGGCTGCCGCTGTGACCCCGACGTGGGGCTGGGCCGTGAGGCGGCCCGGCCCCGCGTGGCTTCGCCGTTGATGGAAGAGCGATGATGCAACTGGAAGTCCGGCTTCTCGGCACCGTGGAGCTGAGCATCGACGGTCGGATGAACACCCCGGGCGCGGCCAAGCGGCGCGCGGTGCTCGCCGGGCTGGCGATCGAGGCCAACCGGCCCGTGTCCGTACGTCGTCTCGCCGAGATGGCCTGGGCCGGCGCGCCGCCGGCCTCAGCGATGGCCAACCTGCGCTCTCACATTGCCGCCCTGCGTCGACAGGTGGGCGATCGGCTGATCGCCCGCCCCAACGGGTACGAGCTGCGGCTCTCGCCCCGCGAGCTGGACGTGACCGAGTTTCAGCGGCTGGCGGGGGAGGGACGTTCCAGCCTTGACGCCCACCACCCCCGCGTCGCGATCGCCCAGCTCTCCGATGCGCTTGCCCAGTGGCGTGGTGCTGCCGGAGACGGCCTGCCACAAGGCACCGGGCTGGACAACCACTGGGCGAGCCTCGATGAGCAGCGCCTCCAGGTCTTCGAGGAGTTGGCGCAGGCCCGCCTGGCTCTCGGCGAGCACGGCACCCTCCTCCCCGAACTCCGCCGCCACCTGGCCGCCCAGCCGCTTCGGGAGCGCGCGTGGGGGCAGCTGATCCTCGCCCTGTACCGGTGCGGGGACGTCCCGGGCGCACTGGACGCCTACCGGAGGGTACGGACCACGTTGGCGCACCAACTCGGCATCGAGCCCGGCTCCGAGCTGGCAGCGCTGCACCGGGCGGTGCTCGACCGGGCACCCGCGCTGAACCTGTCGCCGCCCGCCGTGGCCGCGAACGCGTCCGGTCCCGCCGCCAATCGGGCGGCCGGAGAAGCCGGTCCGGCAGTGGACCGGCGGCCGGCTGCCGCGCAGTGGGCCCGAGAGTTCCTGGTGCCGCGCGAGCTTCCCGCCGATCTGGTCACCTTCGTCGGGCGTACCGAGAAGATCGCCGAAGTGGTAGCGGGAGTGACGGCCGGGACGCAGACCGCCGTGGTCGTGTCCGGCCCGGTCGGCGCCGGCAAGACCGCCCTGGCGGTACGCGCGGCACGCACCGTCGCTGCCGACTTTCCGGACGGGCAGATCTTCGTCGACCTCACGTACCGGCCCGCGGTCGAACCGGACGACGTCCTGGCCCGGGTGCTGCGGTCCCTCGGCGTCGCCCCGGCCGACATGCCGGTGTCGGCCTGCGAACGGGCCGGACGGCTGCGCTCCATCATGGATGGACGCCGGATCCTTCTGGTCGTGGACGGGATCGCCAAGGCGGCGCAGGTACGTCCGCTCATCCCTGCTGGCCCCGGGCCCGCCCTGATCGCGGTCAGCCAGCGTCATCTCCACACCCTGGACGGGGTGCGCCGGGTAACCGTCGACACGCTGCCCGAGGACGAGGGGCATACCCTGCTTGCCGTGTTGACCGGCCCCGAACGCCTCGCGGCGGCGGTGGCCGACACGGCGGAGCTGGTCCGGTTGTGCGCCGGGTCGCCGCTGGCGCTGCGGATCGCCGGTGCGCGACTGGCGAGCCGGCCGGCACTTCCGGTGGCCGCCCTGGTAGCCGAGCTGGAGCAGGACCGGCTGGACTGGCTGGCCCACGGCGACATCTCCCTCCGCGACCGGTTGGACACCGCCTACGCGGCGACCTGTGCCGGCGACGAGGTGGCAGGCCAGGTGTTTGCGTTACTGGGCACCCTCCCGGACATGGCGGCGGCGCTGCCGGATCAGGCGGCGGCCCAGCTGGGCGTCTCCAGGCAGCGCGTGCGGCGGGCGCTGGAGGATCTGCTGGACGCCCACCTCGTGTACCAGGATGCGCGGGGCCGCTACCGGTTGCCGGCGCTGGTGCACGACTACGCCGCCGAGTTGGCCGGGCCGGCGGTGGTGCCGATCCACCCGCTGGCCCGGTGGCGCGTCGATCCGGTGGTGGTGCAGGCCTCGTCCCGCCGCCACGGACATCCCCGCTGACCAGGGCGGACCGCTGGCCGTAGGTCGACGGCCTGGTCCTGATCCAGGGAGCAGGGGGCGGTGGACGGTCTCGGTGCCGCGCTGGCGATGCTGTTCGCGCTGCCCGCCGGAAACCGGGATGTCCCGGCCCGCGCCGACGCAGTAGCGTGGCTCGGTCCACCAACGGGAGGGGTACGCGATGCCACAGCGCCGGGAGGCGGCGGTGCTCGTCTTCGACGCCGACGACACGCTCTGGGAGAACAACGTCCTCTTCGAGCGGGTGATCGACGATTTCCTCGCATGGCTGGACCACCCGACGTTGGACCGGACCGAGATCCGGGCGGTCCTCGACGACATCGAGCGGGCCAACGCCGTGGCGCACGGCTACGGCAGCAAGGTCTTCCTGCGCAGCCTCGGCGAGTGCCTGGAGAAGCTGCGGGAGCGCCCGGCGACCGCGCGGGAGCGCGTTGAGATCGAGGAACTGGCGGCGGCCCTGATCGGTCACCAGGTCGAGTTGATGCCCGGGGTGGCGGAGACCCTGGACGACCTGGCCACCCGGCACCGGCTGCTGCTGCTGACCAAGGGCGACCAGGAGGAGCAGCAGCGCAAGCTCGACGCCTGCGGGCTGCTGCACCACTTCGGCGCCGCGCACATCGTCCGGGAGAAGGACGCCGACACCTATCGGTGGCTGGCCCGCGAGCACGCCTTCGACCCGGCCGGGGCCTGGATGGTCGGCAACTCCCCGCGCTCGGACATCCGGCCCGCCCGGGCCGCCGGCATGAACGCGGTCTTCATCCCGAACGAGAACACCTGGGTGCTGGAGGACGACGAGCTCGACCCCGGCGACCCGGGGGTGATCCGGCTGGCCGCCTTTCCCGACCTGGCCCAGCACTTCTGACCTGCCGGTAGGGTCCGGGCTGTGCCGCTGACCTTCCCTTCGCACCTGGCGCCGGTGCTGCCGCTGAAGCTGTGGCGGCCCGGCTGGTTCGACGGGGTGGCCCTGGCCACCGGCGCGGTGGCGCCGGACGTCGGCTACCTGTTCACCGGCACCGCCTGGGCGCCCGATCAACGGACCCACACCGTCGGCGGGCTGCTCTGGTGGTGCCTGCCGGTCGCGCTCGCGTACGCCTGGATCGTCCGCCGGGTGATCGCCGGGGTCGCGGTGCACCTGCCGGGGGAGCGGCTCTTCGGCTGGCGGGACCATGCCGCGCTGGCCGGCGTGCGGCATCCCTGGCAGGTCATCGTCTGCTCGGCGTTGATCGGCGCGGCCAGCCATGTCGCCTGGGACCGGATCACCCACACCGACCGCTGGCCGCGCCTGCTGGGCATCGCGGACTTCCACGCGGCGACCGGCCTGTACTGGTGGCAGTTCGCGGACGTCCTCGGCTCGGTGGGCGGCGGCGTCGTGGTGGTCGCCCTGGCGGTCCGGGCCGCCCGCGGTCGTGAGATCTTTGTGGGGGTACGCCCCCCGGCCCCGCCAGCCCGGCCGGCGGTCTTCTGGGGGGTGGCGCTGTCGGTCACCGGGCTGGGCGGTCTGGTGCTGCCCGGGCTGCCGGCCGCCACGGTGACAGCGCCGGCCGGTGTGCGGCTGCTGCACCTGGCGGCCCTCGCGATGATCGCCGGGGCAGCCGCCGCCGGCAGCCTCGGCCGGGCCCGGGTGACGGCCGGGCGGACTGATCGCCTCAAGAAGAAACAGCGTCAGATCGACTGACCGTGTTACGCCGACATGCCGTATTTCAACGTTGGTATCAATCACATTCTCCCGGCTCCGGGAAAGCTTGTTTGACCTGCGACAAGCTGTCTAACCTGGGCCCGCGTTCACGGCTCTTCGGGGTGAGTCGGGGACGCGCCGAAGTCCGGTAGTTGGGCACCGTGGAGCTGAGTGCAGGCGGGCCGGCTCGCCGTGTTGAGCCCGGCGTGGGCGGCGTGCCACGCCCGCCGCGCTCGCGACGGCGAATTTACCGCTACCACACCGGACGGCTGGGGGTCAGGACCGGGGAGTTGCGGACCCGGTCCTGACCCGTCCGGCGTTTCCAGCCTGGTTCATCATCTTCCCCGGCGCACTGGCAAATAGGGGAAAAATTCCCTCTTTGTGGGGCAGTGCCGAAACGTAGCATCTGCGATGATCCTCCGAATGAAGCGGAGATCTCTGATACTCGGCGCGGCGGTCGGTGCGGCGGCACCCCTCATCGCATCCGGCGCGACGCCCGCAACAGCCGCGACCCGCGACGCCACGGTCACCGGCAGCACGTCCCGTACCTACACCAACACCTACCACCCCGTCCGGGACAACAAGGCCGCCAAGCTGGCCACCCTGCCGCAGAACACCCGCCAGGTCATCGTTGTCACCGGGACCAGCTACAGCACCAGCTACGCCACCCTTGAGACGTTTGCGAAGGTCCGGCACTACTGGATGCCCGTCTCCGCGGCGCTGCCCGCGCGGATCGGCTCCAAGGGCTTCAGCGACAACCACGTCGAGGGCGTCGCGACAACGCCGACGGGCGTCTACGCCATCGGTCCGACGATGTACGGCATCGCATCGAACCCGGGCGTCCGCTACCCGTACCACCAGCTGGTCACCAATGACTGGTGGAACGAGAACCCGGATTCGCCCTACTACAACACCTTCCAGCACACCTCCACGAACCCCGGCGGCTACAGCGAGGCGCTCTGGCAGGAGAAGCCCGCCTACACGCACTTCGCCGTGATCACCTACAACATGCCTCCGAGCGTCGCCACACCGGTGCCGGGCGCCGGCAGCGGGATCTTCCTGCACGAGTTCAGCAGCACGCCGTCCGGTCCCACGGCCGGCTGCGTGAGCCTGTCGCACGACCACCTCGTCGGCGTGCTCAGGTGGCTCGACCCGGCCGCCAACCCGCAGATCGTGCTCAGCCCCGTGCAGGTTCTCGACCGCTACTGACCGGAGTTGTGGGCGGATACGCTGACCGTCCACCTGCGAGCCCCCGGCCGGACCGGCCGGGGGCTCGCTGACCCACCCAGCGACGAAGGATTTGGGGGCCGCTCGCCTCATGGACACCATCAGCACCGGCCAGCCCCCCGGCGAGGGGGCCGCCACCACCTGCTACCGGCACCCCAAGCGGGAGACGCTGCTGCGCTGCACCCGCTGCGACCGCCACATCTGCCCGGACTGCATGCGTGAGGCTCCGGTCGGGCACCGCTGCCCGGACTGCGTACGCGAGGACAACCGCACGATCCGCCAGGCACGCACGGTGTTCGGTGGCCGGGTCACCACCCGGCCGATGGTGACCTACGTGCTGATCGCGCTCACCGTGCTGGCCTACCTGGCCGAACTGGCCCGCCCGGCGCTGCTGGACCAGTTCGACAGCCTCGGCGCCGGGCTCGTCGACGACGCCGGCCGGTGGTACGTCGACGACGGCGGTCCGCACCCGGGGCTCCAGCCGGTCGGCATCGCCCACGGCGAGTGGTACCGGCTGATCACCCCGGCCTTCCTGCACTCGCTGCCCACCCAGGGCGTGCTCGGCATCCTGCACATCGTCTTCAACCTGTACTGGCTCTGGGTGCTCGGCCGGGTCGTCGAGGAGCGCCTCGGCGGCGCCCGCTTCCTCGCGGTCTACCTGCTCTCCGCGGTCGGCGGGACGGTCCTGGGCTTCCTCGTCGACCCGCACCAGCCGGCCATCGGCGCCTCCGGCGCGGTGTACGGGCTGGCCGGCTGCTACTTCGTCCTCACCCGACGCCTGCACCACCAGCCCATCGACCCCAACCGTCTGATCATCCCGTTCCTGATCTGGATGGTGTTCTCGGCCGGCTGGACGTCGTGGGAGGGGCACCTGGGCGGCCTGCTGGTCGGCGGGGCCGCCGCCGTCGGCCTGGCGTACGCCCCGGCGAAGCGGCGCACCCTGGTGCAGACGGCGGTGCTCGTCGGGCTGGCCGTGCTGCTCCTCGCGCTGGTGGTGGTGAAGTCGATCGACCTCACCGGCTGACCCGGGGCCCGGCCTGGACCTTTGCGCCGGGCCGGGCTGAAAAGTAGCTGTGAGATAGCCGCCCGTGTATCGGTCTTACCTAGCCTTCACCCGTCCTGTCACCAGAATCGACCGGAGGGTTACGGGTGAGGAGACCATCACGAGGTCCCCTGATCGGGGGCCTGGCATTGGCCATCGTGGCCACGCTGGGCGGGGGAGCGGTCCTCCCGGACCGCGACCCCGCCGCTACCGGCCAGTCCACGGGCAGCGCGAAGGACGACGGCGGATTCCTGGACCGCCTCGGGGGCGCGGCACGCGGTCTGGTCGCCGCAGGTGGCCACCGGGCGAAGCCCGAGGTGGTCAGCGCCGGGCTGTTCCGTGA
>NZ_JBJZOG010000146.1:0-12463 GCF_047200535.1 Micromonospora mangrovicola
GACGAACAGGGCGATGCGCATGTCCAGCCCTCCCGGGTCGGTCCGGACCCGTCGGGGACCGGGGTGGGCTGGGGCCCGCGCGCCGACGACGGTACCGTTGCGCCTCATCATGCCCTGCGGGGCGGTTATCCGCCGGCCTGACGCTGGCGAACCGACGGAGGATGGCGAATGTCCAACGGCGAGGAACCGTTCGCACCCCACGACGACGTGGCCGGGCGGCCGAGGTTCGAGACGGCGCTGCGTGGCTACGACAAGCGCCAGGTGGACCGGTACGTCGAACAGCTGGACGGCGAGCTGTCCGCGGTGGCGGCCGCCCGGGACCGGGCGTACTCGCAGGTGCGGGAGCTGACCGCGCAGACGCAGCGGGCCGAGGCCGAGGCCGCCGAGCTGCGGCAGCGACCCGCCCCGGTGGACCGGGCGTCCTTCCGCGACCTGGGCCCGATGGTCGACCAGATCCTCGACCTGGCCGAGCGGCAGGCCGGGCAGATCACCGAGGCCGCCGGCAAGCGCGCCGCGGATCTCCAGGCCCAGGCGGAGAAGGTGCTGGCCACGGCCCGGGAGGAGGCCGCCCGGGAGCGGCAGGAGCTGGACGAGGAGCTGTCCACGCACCGCGCCGAGGCGGAGCGGGCGGAGGAGGAGCGGCGGACCGTCGCGCAGGCGGAGCTGACCGCGATCCGGGAGCTGGCGGAGAAGCTGCGCCTGGAGGGTCAGGCCGCCCACGACCGCGCGCAGCAGGAGGCGAAGCGGATCGCTGAGCAGAGCACCCAGCAGGTGGAGCAGGCCCGCTCGGCGTCGGAGGCGCTGGTGAAGGCGGCCCGCACCCAGATCCAGCAGGAGGTGCAGGCGAACCGGAGCAAGGCCCAGCAGGAGCTGGCCCAGTGGCAGGCCACCATGGCCCGCGAGCTGGACGAGCGGCGGGGCGCCGCCGAGCAGGAGCTGGCCGACCGGGCCAGCGCCGCCGAGCGGGACATCGCCGCCCTGGTCGCCGAGGCCCAGCAGTACGCCACCGAGGTGCGTGAGCGGGCCGACGAGGAGAACGCGGCCCACCAGGAGCAGCTGTCCACCGTGCAGCAGGAGATCCAGCAGCGGCAGGAGGCCCTCGCGCAGTTGCAGGCGGAGCTGGACACCGTCGCCAAGGAGCTGGAGCGGAGCCGGCAGGAGATCGGGACGGTCGAGCAGGAGGGCGCCGCGCTGGAGGAGCGCCTGGTCGAGGTGCGCCGGGACCTGGCCGCGGAGACCCGACGGCTGGAGGACGCGCGGCGGGCGGCGGACCTGGCCGAGCAGCACGCCAAGGAGACCCGGGCCCGGGTGCAGCGCGAGGCGAAGCGGGTCGCCGACCTGGCCGCGGCGGCGGTCATGGCGGCCGCCGCGGGCGGCTCGGAGACCGCCGAGTATCCGACGGTGGCGGCGCGAGCGGCGGACGAGGCCATGATCCCCGCGCCGGCGGAGCGGCCCGCCATCCCGATCCCCGGCCCGGAGCGGCCCGCCCTCGAGGCCGTCCCGGAGCTGGACGGTCCCAGCTTCAACGCGTTCGCGGTGCGGCCGCCGACCCAGCGGAGCGCCCCAGGGGCGGAGGCCACCGGCGAGCTCACCGCCGGCCCGGACAAGGGGGCTCCGGCCAACGCCTGACGGATCGACCCGCTGGCCGGCGCCCGCTGCGGGTGCCGGTCAGGAGCCCGCCGGCACCCCGGCGTCGAGCTGCCCGATCAGCGGCGCGAGCAACGCGTCCAGCTCCCGGGCGAGCACGGTGACGGCCCGGCGGGCGGCGGCGGGTACCGCGTCACCGGGCCCGTCCGGCGCGGGCGGCAGGTCGGCCATCGGCAGCGGCGCCTGCACCTGGAGCGTGGCCCGCAGGTGCGGGACGCGGGTCAGGTCCCGCTCGGCCGGCGTGACGAACTGGCCGAACACCTCCGGCCAGTCCCGCCAGCCCCGGTCCCGCTGCCACTGGCGACTCCAGGTCAGCTCCGCCGGCCACCGGGAGACCACGGTGACCGCGCAGGTGAGGCTGCCGTCCCACGGACTGCGGACGCAGCTCGCGGAGACGACCCTCCGGTGCCAGCGCAGGTACGGCGGGTCCAGGGCTGCGACCAGCCGCCAGGCGGCCACGGCGAAGGTCACCGGCGCGATGTCGCCCCACGCGTCGGCGAAGTCGCCCAGCCGGCGGGACACCTCGGCCTCGTACCGGCCCTGCCCGCCGGCACCCCGCTCCCGGTCGAGCTGTTCGTCGAGCCAGAACGCCCGGACTGTGCCCATCGTCGTCTCCGCTCCGCCGTCCGCTCCTGCCATCATCGCCCCGACCCGCCGCCGCCGGTGACCCATCGGGCGGCCGGCGCGCCGCCTCGTCGGGTACGCGGGCGACGGTCTTTTCGATCTGGTCGCAGGTGGACGCGGCGGGCCAGATCGCGGGCGGCCCTCCGGCCGGTTGGATCGGCCAGCGGACCTCGCTGGGTGCCGGGGTGGTGACGGCCGGCGTCTTCCTGGTCCCGGCGGTGTTCTGGTTCGCACTCGCCGCCCGGCGCTCCCCGGCACGCGTCGAGGCGGCGATGCCGGACGACACGCGCGCGGTGCAACCGGCAGCCTGAGGACCTTGCCCCGAGCCTCGAAACATGTCAATATTCTGATCACTTTGCGTGTGCCTTTGACTTCGGGGGGTTGATCCACGTGCGGAAGGTTTCCTCGGCCGCGGCGGCCGTCACACTGACTGTCGCCTGTGCGGGTGTCGCGGTGGTCGGCGCGGCGGCGCCGGCGAGCGCAAGCTGCAGCCACTTCCACGAGAACGTCGACACGGCGTACGGCCAGCTCTTCAACGGCAGCAACGTCAACATCCGCTCCGGCCCGCACACCAGCTGCACCTCGCTGGGGTACGGGCAGCTCAGCCACTACGTCGACTTCCACTGCTACCACAGCGGTGACCGGGTCACCGCGAACGGGCACACCACCTACACCTGGACCTATCTGAAGGACACCACGACCGGGATTTCCGGCTGGGTCGCCGACGCCCTCCTGGACGGTCTCGGCAGCGGCATCGCCTGCTGAAGCCTCAGCGGTCCTCGGCCGACATCGCCGCGTCCAGCGCCGCCTCCCAACGCCGCAGGTCCGGCTCCGGCCAACGGTGGCGGCGGACGCAGGTCCAGCGGGCCGGATCCGTGGACACCCGGCACCCACCCAGTGCGATCCGCCCGGCCCGGGCGGCCTCCCGTGCCGCCGGGCCGGGCAGGCCGTACACCAGCGGCACCCCGTCGCTGCCGCAGCGGGGACAGCACGGCGCGACTCGACCCGACTCCCGCCCCTCCCCGGTCATGGCCGGAACGTAGCAACCGGCACCGATCACGGCGACCCGGCACAATGCGGTGCGGTGCCGGCGCCACCAGGCCGGCCTGTCCAGGGAGGGGCGAGCCGATGACCCAGGCCGAACCGGGCCTGTACCCGCCGATCGAGCCGTACGCCACCCATCGGGTGGCCGTCGGCGACGGCCACGAGCTGTACGTGGAGGAGGTGGGCCGGCCGGACGGCGTACCGGCGGTCTTCCTGCACGGCGGCCCCGGCGGCGGCCTGGTGCCGGCGGCCCGACGGTTCTTCGACCCGGACCGCTACCGGGTGGTGCTGTTCGACCAGCGGGGCGCGGGCCGGAGCACCCCACCGGGCGGCCTGCACGGCAACACCACCTGGCACCTGGTCGACGACCTGGAGGTGATCCGGGAGCGGCTCGGGATCCCCTCCTGGCTGGTCTTCGGCGGGTCGTGGGGCGTCACGCTCGGCCTGGCGTACGCGCAGGCCCACCCCGCCCGGGTCACCGGGCTGATCCTGCGCGGCGTGCTGCTCATGCGGCGGGTCGAGCGGGACTGGTTCTACCAGGGCGGCCTGCGCCACCTCCAACCGCAGGAGTGGGAGCGGTTCGTCGCGCCGATCCCCGAGGCGGAGCGGGACGACGTGCTGGCCGCGTACCACCGTCGGCTGCACGGGCCGGACGAGGCCGAGGCGCGGGCGTACGCGACGGCGTGGGGCCGGTGGGAGGCGGTGAACTCCTCCCTGGTGCCGGACGCCGGGATGCTCGAACACTTCACCGCCGACGCGCACGCCCTGCCGATCGCCCGGATCCTGTCGCACTACGCGTGGCACGGCGGTTTCCTCAGCAGCGAGACGCAGCTCCTGGACGGCGTGGACCGCATCCGCCACCTGCCCGCCGTCATCATCAACGGCCGCTACGACCTCTGCTGCCCGCCGGTGTCCGCGTACGACCTGGCGCGGCGCTGGCCGGAGGCGGAGCTGCGGATCGTGCCCGACGCGGGGCACTCGGCGGCGGAGCCGGGCATCGCCCGGGAACTGCTGCGCGCCACCGACGAGTTCGCCGCCCGGCTCGCCGGCTGACGCTGCGCCGCCCCGTTTGATGTCGGACCGGCCAGGTACCAACGGCACATGGAACCTGACGCCCGGTCCGAGCCCTTCTGGTACCGCGTGGCAGCCGTCCGGATCAGCGACTATGACCCGGCGTGGCCCCAGCGGTACGCGGCCGAGTCCGCGCGGATCACGGAGGTGCTCACCCCTCGACTCGTGGCGATCGAGCACGTAGGCAGCACCGCCGTCCCGGGCATGGCCGCCAAGCCGATCATCGACATGCTCGTCGCGGTCCCCACCTACGACGATTTTCCTGACGTCGTACGTCGACTGCACCGCATCGGCTACCGCTACACGCCCGAGTCCGAGACGAGCGATCCTGATCGCCGCGTCTTTCGCAAGGGCCCCGACGACATCACCCGGATGCGGAGTCATCACCTTCACCTCACCGCGGAAGGAAGCCGTTACTGGCGGCGTCTGATCGCGTTCCGGGACCATCTGCGCCGTCATCCGGCGGAGGCGGACGCCTACGTCCGGCTCAAGCGCGCGCTGGCGGCCAGATACGCCGACGACTCCGCCCGCTACACCGACGGCAAGCACGGATTCGTGGTCGCGGCGCAACGGCAGGCCGGCGTGGACTGAAGCGGGAGGCCGTCGGCGGGTCCGGATCGGGATGACAGCGGGATCTTCCGCCCGGCATGATCACTGCCTGTCGCACGAGGACCTCGCGGACGTCTGGCGTCGGATCATCGTCGGTGACGGTAAGTCGTGGGTGGTGTTCCGGCACGGCACCTGCGTGGTGCTGCCCGATCCCGGTCCCGACACCGACCTGGCCGCGCACGCCGCGGACATCCTGCGGGAGTACGGCCCGGTCCACGCCGGCGGGCCGGCCGGGGACTTCGGCACGATCACCCTCGACCCGGGCCCCGGCTGGGCGGTCTACGGGCACCACGACGACGTGCTCACCTACGTCGGGCCGGACGAGGTCGAGCACCCGAGCGACCTCCTCGTCGGGCTGCACGGCCGGAGCAAGCGGGACCGGGACGGTCACGACCTCGAGGTCGTCCACGTCGAGGACCGGCGGGCCCGCTAGACCCTCACCCGTCCTCGGCCAGCAGGCCCCGGATCGCGTCGCCGATCACCGGGTCCACGGGGAACCGCGCCGCCAGCCAGTCGAGCGTCGCCCCAGCCGCCTCCCGGTTGCGCTCGTAACCGGGGACCATCCGGGCCAGCGGCAGCACCTCCGGCGGGTACGCCCGCTCCACCCGCCGGCTCGGGTCGAACGGATCCCGCCGGTGCGCCGCCGCCTCCGGCGCGGTCAGCCGCAGCAGGGCGAGCACCCGGTCCACCGCGTACGACTGGATGAACCGCGACGCGGTGAGCCGCTCCCCGCGCAGCTCACGGTGCAGGCCCACGTAGAGGTTGGTGAGCGCCTCGCCCAGGTGGAACTCGACGGTGTCGAACGGCGTGGCGGGCCGGGGCGGCGGCCCGCACTCGGCGAGCCCGGCGGGCGCGTCGGGGCGCTGCCACACCACCCGCGCGCCGGTGAACGGCAGCCGGGCCAGCTCGCCCACGGTGAAGACCGCGTACTCCACGAAGATCCCGTCGGCGTAGAGCGCCTTACGGCCGTTGCGCTCGTTGCGGAAGCTGTACGCGACCGGGCAGGGCGCCGCCAGCCAGTCGATCGGGTCGGCGTAGCGGGCCACCGCGCCGTCCGCGACCACGAGGAAGAAGTCCAGATCGGAGTGGGCGTCCAGCCGGTCGTGCTCGGCACCGGCCGAGCCGGGGCCGAGCAGCGCCAGGGTGTCCGGCCGGGTGGCGAGGTGGGCGGCGAGGTCGTCGAGTCGACGCAGCATCGGGTGCATCCGTCGTCCCTTCCGTGAAGAGTCGACGTTTCAGCCCGTACGGTCCTGTACCGCCGGGGTCGCGACACCGATGCGCCCATTCTGACCCAGCCGCCGTCACCCCTCAACCAGCGCTGGAGTCACCGGCATGCGGGTCCATGTGGGCGGCGTGGGGACCCTGCTCGCGGTCGCTTTCGGCGCGACGGCGTGCGTACCGGAGCCTGCTCCCCCGGCCGCCGCGCCGGCCGACCTGGCCGGCGGCTGGTGCGCCGCCCCCGGCGACCGGCTCGACCTCGACGCGGGCGGGTCGGCCCGGCTGAGCCACGTGTCCGACGGCTACCTCGCCCACCTGCTCACCGACCTGCGGGAGACCTGGAGCGACGAGTACGTCCAGCGCACGTACTTCGGTGGTCGCCGTCCGTCGTCCGCGCAGGGCACCTGGTTGTCCGCCACCGACGACGGCGGCTGGTCGTGGGTACGGGTCAGTTTCGGGGTACGCGAGGCCGCGGCGGACCGCGACCCGCAGTCCCCGGCACGGTTCCGGTTCCGCGACGCCCTGCGCGTCGAGCGCGACGAGCACGGCCTCGCCCTGGCGGCGTACGACGACGGGTCGACCGAGAACGACGCAGCCGCCTGGTTCACCCCCTGCCCGACCCCGTAGTGGTCGGCTTTCCGTCGTCCCGGCGGCCCCACGTGATCTATCCAGGCCCCAACCGCCGGTGGCAGGATCATCGGGGTGACGGGTTCACTGTTCGCGGTCAGTGATCTCCACGTGTCCTACGAGGAGAATCGCAAGGTGGTCGACCGCCTGCACCCGGAGTCGGCGGACGACTGGCTGATCGTGGCCGGCGACGTGGCCGAGCTGTTCGGCGCGGTCGAGGGGACGTTGCGGCTGCTCCGCGACCGGTTCGCGAAGGTGATCTGGGCGCCGGGCAACCACGAGCTGTGGACGCACCCGTCGGACCCGGTGACCCTGCGCGGGCAGGAACGCTACGCGGCGCTGGTCGCGATGTGCCGTGACCTCGGCGTGCTCACCCCGGAGGACGACTACCCGGTCTGGCGGTCCGCGGACGGGCCGGTGGTGGTGGCCCCGCTGTTCCAGCTCTACGACTACTCGTTCCGCGCCCCCGGCACCAGCACGAAGGCCGAGTCGCTGCGGCGGGCGTACGACGCCGGGGTGGTCTGCACCGACGAGGTGCTGCTGCACCCGGACCCGTACCCGGACCGGGAGTCCTGGTGCTGGGCCCGGCTGGCCGAGACCGAGCGCCGGCTGGCCGCCGTCGATCCGGCCCTGCCGACGGTGCTGGTCAGCCACTGGCCGCTGGTCCGGCAGCCCACCGAGGTCCTCTGGTACCCGGAGTTCGCCCAGTGGTGCGGCACCGAACGCACCGCCGACTGGCACGTCCGGCACCGCGCGGTCGCCGCCGTCTACGGGCACCTGCACATCCCCCGCACCACCGAGTACGACGGGGTGCGCTTCGAGGAGGTGTCGCTGGGCTACCCGCGCGAGTGGCGCCGGCGGGGCGGGGAGCCGCAGCCGATGCGCCGGATCCTGGGCGGCGAGCCGTGATCGAGACCCTGCTGCCACCGGCAGTCGTGTCCGTCCACGCGTTCTCCGACATTCCCGGCGAGGCCCCGTACCCCGGCGAGGAGGACCTGGTCGCGAAGGCCGTGGAGACCCGCCGCCGCGAGTTCGTCACCGCCCGTCGCTGCGCCCGGGAGGCGCTGGGCAAGCTCGGCCACGCCCCGGCCCCGATCCGCTCCGGCGCCCGCCGCGAGCCGGTGTGGCCGGCGGGGGTGGTCGGCAGCATCACGCACTGCGCGGGCTACCGGGCCGCGGCGGTCGCCCGGGCCACCGACCTGGCCGGCCTCGGCATCGACGCGGAACCGCACGACGTGCTGCCCGCGGGCGTCGGCGACACGGTGACAGTGGCCGGCGAGCCGGAGCTGCTGCGCCGGCTCGACCGCGAACGTCCGACCGTCCACTGGGGCCGGCTGCTGTTCAGCGCCAAGGAGTCGGTGTACAAGGCGTGGTACCCGCTGACCGGGCGCTGGCTCGGTTTCGAGGACGCCGAACTGTCCATCGACCCCGACGGTGGCGACTTCACCGCCCGGCTGCTCGTCGACGGCGCCCGCGCCGACGGCGGGCCGCCGCTGGCCGAGCTGCACGGCCACTGGCTGGTCGCGCGCGGCCTGATCGTCACGGCCGTGACCGTGCCCCGCTGACCGGGAAGCGCCTGCCCGCACGCCCGCGCGGCGGCGCTACCCCGCCGAGCGGGTCACCGCAGGCCAGGCACCATCGGTCACCCCGACGCTCACGGTGGGTGACGAGCGGGACGCCGCCGCGATCCGGGTATTGACGGTGGCCTGTCACACACCATTGAATTCGACTGATCGGGGTCGGGTTCAGCCCAAAGCGGTCGTCGGGGTGGCGGTGAATGCGGTGGACAGCGGGGTACGCGATCGCCGCCGCAGGACGCTGCTCAGCGCCGCGCTGCACGTCGTCTCGCACGGAGTCGCCGTCGTCTACTGCCTGCTGACGTTCACCCAGCCCAACCGGGGCCTCATGCTGGCGGTGTACGGGGGCGGCCTGCTGACCGGGGTGGTGGGCTCGTGGGCGGCGACGCGGGTGACCACCAAGGCGTCCGGGTACCGCGTCTCGTTCACCCTGCTGATGGTGACGCTGGTCGGCGCGGCGGTCGGCGCGTACTGGGACGGGGGCGTGGCGTCGCCGGCCGCACTGGGTTTCGTGACCACCGCCGTCCTGGTAGCCGCGCACACCCCGGGGCTGCGCATGATGCTGGGTTTGGAGGTGCTCACCGTCGGGGCGTACCTCGCCGTGGCCGCCACCGGCCGGCCGGCTCCGCCCGGGTACGTCTTCGTCTACGTCTCCGGCATGGTGGTCCTCGTCTCCGTCTTCGCCACCCAGAACCGGGCCCTGGCCCGCCAGCGTTCCCAGCTGCGGGCGCTCGCCTCGCTGGACCCGCTCACCGGGGCGCTGAACCGGCGCGGCCTGGCGGAGTTCGCCCGGCACCTGTTTCACGGCGGCTGCCGCCCCGGCCCGTCGCTGCTCTGCCTCGACCTGGACAACTTCAAGCTGGTCAACGATCGCCACGGCCACGCCGCCGGGGACGACCTGCTGCGCCGGGTGGTGGCGACGGCCGGCGGGGAGCTGCGGGCCGGGGACGCGATCGCCCGCGTCGGCGGTGACGAGTTCGTCGTCGTCCTCGCGGACGCGGACCAGGCTACCGCCCGGGCCGTCGCCGCCCGGCTCGACGCGGCGTTGGGGCGGATCGCCGGGATCAGCATCGGCGCCGCCACCGCCCCGGCCGACGGGGACACCCTCGAAGCCCTGCTCGGCACAGCCGACCGGCGCCTCTACCGCGCCAAACAGCGCAGCTGCGCGGACGTCGAGGGGCGTCCCCTGCTGTCCGGCCGCTCCGACGTGCCCGGTTAGCCCACGCCGCTCTCCACGACCCCGGCCAGGGACTCGGGCTCACCGGCCATCGTCGCCATCGCCCGCAGCAGCTCCGCCGTCGGAGCGTCCGCCGGGAAGAACGTCTCGATGGAGATCTCGTCCAGCGTCACGTCCCGGGGCGAACCGAACATCGTCATCGTGTAGAGCAGCGCAAGCTCGCCGTACCCGGTGGACAGCCGCAGGGGGACGACCAGGTCCTCGGCCGGGGCAGCGGTGACGCCGGTCGATTCGGGTGCCGGGTAGCTCTCCAGCTCCGCCAGCAGCTCGGCGAGGCCCTCCGCCGCGGTGCGGGCGAGCTGCCGGCGGACCCGGCGCAGCACGTGCGTGCGCCACTGCGCGAGGTTCACGATCCGCCGGGACAGGCCGTCCGGGTGCAGCGTCGCCCGCAGCACGTTGAGCCGCGGCGTCCGCAACTCCGCCGGCACCCCGTGCAGGAACATCGTCATGGCCTGGTTGGCGGCCAGCAGCTCCCAGCGTACGTTCACCGCCAGGGCCGGGTTGGGTTCGTGGCCGGCGAGGACGGCTTCGACCGCGGTCCGCGCCGCGCCGAGGTCGGTGAACGGCCGCTCGGTGTGCACCGGCGCGAACCCGGCGGCCAGGTAGAGGGCGTTGCGTTCCCGCAGCGGCACGTCCAGCTCGTCGCAGAGCCGCTCGATCATGCCGCGGCTCGGGTTGGCCCGCCCGGTCTCGACGAAGCTCAGGTGCCGGGCGGAGAGCTCGGCCGACACCGACACGTCGAGCTGTGAGCGGCCCCGCCGCTCGCGCCAGCGCCGGATCAGCACGCCCACCGGTTCCGTCCTGGTCATGGCATCAGCCTCACCCGTCGGGCGACGCGAGGCAATGACCTCCCAGGTAATCGACACCGACCGGGCCGGACCCGCACGGTTCCAGGTGTGGCAGCCGCCGCACCACATCGTCGACAGGAAAAGGAACCGCCATGACGTCCACATACCAGGCCGCCGTCGAGCGCTACGAACGCTTCTGGAACACCGGCAAGCCCGACGAGCAGCAGGAACTCGCCGCGGAGACGTTCGCCGACGACATCCGGTACCACGCGGTGATCGGAGTGCTCACCGGCCGGCAGGCGCTGGTCGACTTCCACGACCAGTTCACCGCGCAGATGGCCGACGCGGTGTTCCGGCGGCGCGGGGAGCCGCAGCTCCACCACGACCGGGGCCGGCTGATGTGGGAGATCGAGGTGGGCGACGGGAAGTCCTTCGCCGCCGGCACCGACGTGCTGGTCTTCGACAAGGACGGCCGGATCAGCGAGGTGACCGCCTTTCTGGACCGGGCGCCGGAGGGCTTCGACCCGAACGCCCACCACTGACCGCGGCCCCTCGGGAGGCGACCTCGATCATGGGGGCCTGGCCCGGCGGGGCGGTTTCCCGCCCCGCCGGGTGGGGCGTCAGTGGTCCCGCTCGGCGCGGCAGATCTCCACCGGCAGGGCCGGCGCGCCGTCGACCGGCGCCGGGCCCTCCGACGTGGCGGCGGCGCCGCCGGTGGCGACCACCGGCGGGCCATCGGTGGCATGATCACGAGCATGTCCGTGACACCCCGGCCGCCGGCCGAGCTGAGCACGCCGTATCCCGTGGTGGACGTGGACGTGCTGGACCGCAACGTTCGGGCGATGGCGGCGAGCGCCGCCGCGCGTGGGCTCGCGCTCCGGCCCCACGCCAAGACCCACAAGTGCGTGCAGATCGCCCGCCGTCAGCGGGAGGCCGGCGCGAAGGGCCTGACCGTGGCGACGATCGGCGAGGCCGAGGTGTTCGCCGAGGCCGGTTTCACCGACCTGTTCGTCGCGTACCCGGTCTGGGCGTCGCCGGCCCGCGCCCGGCGGCTGCGCGCGCTCGCCGAACACGCGTCGCTGCGGATCGGGGTGGACTCGCCCGAGGGCGCGGTCCTGCTCGCCGACGCCGTACGGGGCGCCGACGTCGAGCTGCTCGTCGAGATCGACAGCGGACATCACCGCAGCGGGGTGCGGCCGGAGTCCGCGGGCGAGGTGGCGCTGGCGGCGGCCCGACACGGCGCGCAGGTCGGCGGCGTCTTCACCTTTCCCGGCCACGGCTACACGCCCGGCCGGCGGGACGAGGCGGCAGCCGACGAGGCCACCGCGCTGGAACAGGCGGCAGCGGCGCTCACCGCCGTCGCCATCGAGGCGAGGGTACGCAGCGGTGGCTCGACACCCACCGCGGCCGTGGCGGATCCCCGGGGGCTCACCGAGATGCGGCCCGGGGTCTACGTCTTCAACGACGCGCAGCAGGTCGAACTCGGCGGTTGCGGCTGGCCGGACGTCGCGCTCACCATCGCCGCGACGGTGGTGAGCAGATCCGGGTCGCGGGTCATCCTCGATGCCGGCAGCAAGGTCCTGGGCGCGGACCAGCCGGCCTGGGCGACCGGGGGTGGGCGGCTGCCCGACCATCCCGACGCCCGGGTCACGGCGCTGTCCGAGCATCACGCCACGGTCGTCTTCCCCGCGGGTGGGCCCACTCCCCGGCTCGGGGAGGTCGTCCGGGTCGCCCCCAACCACGTCTGCGCCGCGGTCAACCTCGCCGACGAGCTGGTCGTCGTGTCCGGCGGCCGGGAGGTCGACCGCTGGGCCGTCGCCGCTCGCGGCGCCAACAGCTGAGGCTCGCGGCGTGGCGAAGGTCCTGATCACCGGGATGTCGGGCACCGGCAAATCGAGCGTGCTGCGGATCCTCGCCGCACGAGGACACCGCGCCTCGCCGTGCTCCCCGGCGGCCGGTTAGCCCCGGCGGGCTCGTGCTGCGCGCGTACCCGCCGCCCGCGTCGTCACCGGCCGCCCTTG
>NZ_JBJZOG010000147.1:0-12462 GCF_047200535.1 Micromonospora mangrovicola
TACCCATGCTGACGAAGGACGAGGTGGTCGAAGGGCTCGGCAGCCTTCCCGGCGTCCCTCCGGCCCAATCGTGAACGACGTGAGGCCAAAGTAATCTTTGACATCCGACCAGGAGTCAAAGTAGTCTTTGACATATGGACGTCAGCCACCCGAAGGCGATGCGAGCCCTCGCCCACCCGCTACGGCTAGACCTGCTGGAGCTGCTGACCAGCGGCCCGGCAACAGCCGCGCAATGCGGCCGGATTCTCGGAGTGCCGCAGGCGAACTGCTCGTTCCACCTGCGTCAGCTGGCCAAGTACGGCTTCGTCGAGGATGCCGGGCCGGGCGCGGACCGGCGCGAGCGGCAGTGGCGGGTGGCCGAGCAGCGTCCGCGCCTGCGCGTCGGCACCGGTGCCGACGCGGCCGTACGGCGCCAGTTCGAGCGGGTCGTGGTGGAACGTGAGGCGCGGGCGATTCTCGACTACACCGACCGCCGCGAGGACGAGGCGGCCGAGTGGCGCGAGGCCGCCAGCATCATGACCGGCCTGGTCGCCATGGCCCCGGAAGACGTCAAGCAGCTCAGACACGAGTGGTACGCGCTCCTACAGCGGTACGCCGCCAAGTTCCCCGCCGATGCCACCTCACTGCCGCCCGAGCATCGACGGGTGCGGATTTTCATGGCGGCGACGCCGCTACCCACCACCACACCGGATGAACCCACCACCGTTGGAGAAGACGATGACAACCTCGACCGCTGAGCAGACGACGTACGCCGCCGACCTGATCGATTTCACCGCCGGGGCACCGGTGGCCGGCTCGCTGGACGTCGCCTGGATCCACGGCGTGCCGTCGAAGCGAAGCGCCCCGGAGGCGCCCATCCAGGTCCATTGGTACGACGAGCACACCGCGATCCTGCGCCAGAGCAAGGCCGTCAACTACGAGGCGCCGTTCCTCTACCTGCTGTTCGGCAACGGACGGGCGCTGCTGCTGGACACCGGAGCCACCGCCAACCCGCAGCTGTTCCCGCTGCGCGCCACCGTTGACGGGCTCATCGAGTCATGGCTGGCGGCGCATCCTCGCGACGGCTACGAACTGATCGTCGCGCACAGCCACAGCCACCATGACCACGTCGCGGCGGACCCACAGTTCGCCGACCGGCCCGCGACCACCGTGGTGGCCCGCGAGCTTGACGCGATGCAGTCGTTCTTCGGCTTCGACGAGCGGTGGCCCGTCCAGACGGTCACTCTGGACCTGGGCGGCCGCGTGCTGCGGGTGCTCGGCTCCCCTGGCCACCACGCGGCGTCGATCACCTTGTACGACCCGTGGACTGGCATCCTGCTCAGCGGGGACACGGTGCTGCCCGGCCGGATCTACGCCTTCGACTTCGCGGCATTCCGGGCCACCATCGACCGGCTGGTCGATTTCGCCACCGAGCATCCGGTGACCCACGTGCTCGGCTGCCATGTCGAGATGAAGCGCCGGCCGGGTCGGCTCTACCCGATCGGCACCGAATACCAGCCGGACGAGCGGCCTCTGCCGATGACCGTCACCCAGCTGATCGCGGTGCGCGATGCCGCCGAAGCGGTGGCCGGCAGGCCCGGCGTGCACCGCTTCGACGACTTCGTCATCTACCAGTCGCCGCGCAAGCGGCACATGATCGGGCTGCTGGCCCGGGGCCTGACCCACAAGGCGCTCGTGGCGATCACGCGACGCTAACTTGATCTTTAGCCTGTTGGGCGGTGGCATCGACCCCGGCTGATCATGGGGGACAGCCCTTGATCGATCATTCCTCTTGTCTAGGGAAGAAGATCGCAAACCAAGGGCTGTCTGGTGATCAGAGTGCACGATGCCGGAGCGTTCGACGCGGTCGGGCGGCTGGCCGCGTTCGGGCGCGAGTTCCACGCCTGTCTGACCGCTCGTGGGTACGCGTTCGGGAACGCTGTCCGCGGTCGGCGCGGCAGCCGATGTCAGACAGGGACGACGGTCCGCGGCGAGGCCGTTGCCGCCAGGCGGGTGCGCATCAGGATCGTGAGGCGGTTTGCGATCATCGTGGCCAGCGTGAGAAGCATGATCGAATCGGCGAACGCGTTGACGCTGATGTGATTGTTGATCAGGAACATGCCGAGGTCGCGGGTGAACCAGTGTTGGCAGCCGTAGATGAACACCTGTCGGGCGGCGGCGATGGCCACCCACGTCACGGCGTACGCGACCCCGGCGTCGGTCCACATCTGGCCGCGGTTATCCACGGTGACCCGCATGAACAGGCATGACAGGACGCCCAGCGAGGCACCGACCACGGCAGCTGAGATCTCGAGCAGCAGGCCGTTACCGGCCAGGTCCCAGCCGGGTGACACGAATGGCACGACCACTGCGGCGAGCAGTAGGGGCCGCAGCAACCCGAGCAGGGTCACTCGGCGGTGGCCCCAGTCCCGGGCCAGCAGGACGGCGACGATTGTCAGGTTGAGCAGGGTAAGTGCGGTCGACATGAGGCTGACCGTAGGTTGTGCGCCGGGTGTAGATCATCCACCCGCCGGTAGGAACCTTGGGTGGTAGTCAGGCAATGGATATTCGGTCACGACCACATGCAAAGGGAAGAAGCGGACCGCTACGAGCCGCGATGGCAGCCGGGCTGGCGTTCATTATCTGGGGCGAGACGGCGCACCCGGGCATCGTCGGCCTGCACGGCGCCCGGCTGGCAACCTCGATCGCGCTCGCCGTGGCCGCCGTGGGTTGGGTCGGCTGGGCCGTCGCCGGCCCGCGTGGGACCTCTCGGCCGCTGGCTGTGTTCGTCTGTTGGACCGGGCTGGCCGGCAGCGTCCTGCTGTTCGTGCACCCGGCTCCGGCCGTGTGCTGGTTCACCGTGTTCGCCTGCGTGGACGCCGGCGCCGCGCTGCCGGCAACGGTCGGTGTACCGCTGGTGGGCATGTGTTGCGCCATCCTGCTCGGCGGATATCTCAGCGGCCGGGGCGATGCGCTGGCGACGTTCGCGGCGGTCGCCTTCGTCGCGTACGTCGTGGGCAGCAACCGGCGCGCGGCAGCCCGCGCCGCGATGTTCGCGGAACGAGGCCGGATCGCGACCGAACTGCACGACATCCTCGGTCACTCGTTGACCGCCCTCTCCCTACAGGTCGAGGCCGCCTCGGCAGCGCTCGAGACGACCGGCGACACCGACCTGGCGCTCGCTCGGCTGACGAAGGCCGCCCGGCTGACCCGCAGCGGGCAGGAGGAGATCGTCGCCGCGGTGCGTACGCTGCGCCACGGAACCGTCGGCGTCCACGAACTGATCAAACAGCTCATCGACGCTTCCGGCCTGCCCGCGGACCTCACCGTGCGCGGCAGGCCGCGACCGCTGTCAGCTACCACCGGGATGGCGGTCTATCGTCTCGTCCAGGAGGCGTTGACCAACGCGGGGAAGCACGCGCCGGGGACCGAAGCGGCGGTCACCCTTTCCTACGAGCCGCAAACCCTGACGGTCACCGTCGCCAACCCGACCGTCGCCCGTCCCGAGGCGATCAGTGGTGGGCAGGGGCTGCACGTCATGCGGGAACGAATCAGGCAGGTCGGCGGAACCCTGGTCACCGGCGCCACGGGCAACCGCTGGCAGATTGAAGGCCGGGTGCCGGCGTGACGATTCGGGTTGTGGTGGCCGACGACCAGACCGTCGTACGGGAGGGACTTGTCGCGCTCCTCGGGCTGTTCCCGGACATCGACGTGGTGGGCGAGGCCGCCGACGGATCCGCTGCGCTGGCGGCCGTGGCTCGTCACCGGCCCGACGTCGTCTTGCTCGACCTGCGTATGCCCGGTATGGACGGTATCGCCACGGCCGCCCAGCTCGCCGCCGACCATCCCGCCACGGCCGTCGTGATCCTCACCAGTTACACCGATGACGCCTCGGTCCTCGACGCTCTCGCCGCGGGCGCTCGCGGTTACCTCACCAAGAGCGCCGGGCGGGCAGAGATTCGACAGGCGGTCATCGCCGCCGCCCAGGGCTTGGCGCCGCTCGACCCGGCCGTGCAGGCTCGCCTGGTTGCCGCCGCTCGGCTCGGGCGCGTACCGGCCGAACTGCCCGACGGCCTCACCGCCCGCGAGGCCGAAGTCCTTGCGCTGATCGCAGCCGGCCTTACCAACCAGGCGGTCGCGGCCCGCTTGCAGATCGAGTCCAGCACGGTGAAGTCCCACATCAACCGGATCTTCAGCAAGATCGCAGCCGCCGACCGCGCCGCAGCGATCAGCTACGCCCGCCGCCACGGCCTGGCCCCCTAGCCTCGGTCTTTCATTTGGGCGCCCGCTCATAGCTGCTGTTCGATGAGGCTGTTTCGGGATTCGCGCACCAGTTCGCTGGCATGCTGACGGCCCGGCGCTGGGCCGGGTTCCTCCGTGTTGCTGCTCGGGGTGTGGGGTTGCTGGGTCAGCCGGTGGTCGCGGCCGGCGAGGCGGTTGAAGGCGCTGGTCAGCGCGTCGGCCCAGGGCCAGCTGGCGGCGATGGCGAGTCGGGTCCGGCGGGCGGTGCGGGTGAGGCGGGCGGCGATGTGTAGCAGCCGGTAACGCAGTTTTTTGGGTTCCGCGCGGGCGAGGTGACCGTCGAGGAACAGGGTTTGGGTCCAGGCAAGTAGGTCGATGCCGGTCAGCGCGAGTTGCAGTCAGGCCTGGTTGATCGCGAACACCCGGGACGGGAACCGTGCGGGTGCCGAAAACCTCATCCGCCCTGGTCGAAGCCATCTTGATCGTTGACGCGTGTGACCCCGATCCGAGGCAAACTGCGCCCACCGCGACGGTGATCTCTGTGGAGTGCCCTGCGAGGATGACTGGTTGTGATGCTGCGACTGGCCTACCTCGGTGTGACCAACGCCCTCGCCCTGCTGCGGCTGTTACCGATGAGCGATCGGGCCGAGGACGCCGAGATTCTTGCGCTGCGCCACCAGGTCATGGTTCTCGAGCGGCAGTTGCACGGCGATCGGGTCCGGTTCAGTGCCGCCGACCGGGCGTGGCTGGCCGCCCTGCTGCACCCGCTGCCACGAACCGTGCTGAACCACCTGCGGCTACTGGTGCGCCCGGAAACCGTGCTGCGCTGGCACCGCGATCTGATCACCCGCGGCACGCCCGACAACCCCGGCCCCGCAGGCCCGGACGGCCGCCGACGGTCCAATCGATCCGCACGCTGGTGCTCCGCCTGGCCTCGGAGAACACCGGCTGGGGATACCGGCGCATCCACGGCGAACTCCTCACCCCGGGCGTCAAGGTCGCCGCCTCCACAGTCTGGGAGATCCTGAAAGACGCCGAGATCGACCCGGCACCGGACCGGACGAGCACTACCCGGGCGACGTTCCTGCGCTCCCAGGCCAAGGGTTTGATCGCGGCGGACTTCTTCGAAACCGCGACGTTGACCGGCGCCCGGCTGTACGTGCTGGCCGTGATCGAGCACGCCACCCGCCGGATCAGGGTTCTCGGTGCCACCGCGCATCCGACCGCCGCCTGGGTGGCACAGGCGGCCCGGAACCTGGTCATGGATCTCAGGACACCGGCTGCCAGATCAGGTACCTGATCCGCGACCGCGACGGCAAGTACCTGGCCTTGTTCGACGCTGTTCTCGCCGATGCCGGTATCGCGGTGGTGCGCAGCGGGGTCCGAATGCCCCGTACGAACTCGGTCACGGAGCGGTGGATTCAGGCCAGCCGCCACAAACTCCTCGACCGGACCCTGACCTGGAATCAGGCCCATCTGCTGCAGGCCCCGCGTGAGTACAGCACCACCATAACGAGCACCGACCGCACCGGGGCATCGCCAACGCCCGGCCACTCGCGCTGTTGCCCGAACCGATCACCGACCCTGACCGACTCGCCCACCTGAACATCCACCGACATGACCGCCTCGGCGGACTCCTCCACGAATACGATCATGCCGCCTGACCAGCACGGATGGGATTTCCGACACCCGGACGGTTACAAGGATTATTGCAGAGACGCCAAGCGTGCTGGGCCTAGCGTAGTAGGCTGACGGGCATGGGTCGGTTCTCCGAGGATGGGCTGCATGCGGTTGTCTCCAGGTACGAGGCGACGCGTGCGGCCGCGTTGACCGAGCGGGACGAGCAGCTGCGGGCGTTTCACGCGGCCGGCTGGCGGCCGGTGGATCTGCAGCGGGTCACCGGGTACAGCCGGGAGACGATCCGTCAGGCGCTACGACCGGAAGTCCGGCGGGCGACCAACATCAGCCGGCGCAGGACGTCACCCCGGCCGCCGGCGGACTACCGGCCCTACGGTGACCGGAGGCCCTACCTGGTGGCCGAAACCCTTGCCGCACTGCACGGCCCGACCGAAGGCACGGTGACGCTTCCGCGTCATCTCGACTGGTCCGGGCACGCCGAGTACGACCTGAACCGGGCCGCGCGCCTGGCCAGCATGTACAAGGTGGTGCTCACCGAAGCCAGTACGGTCGAGGATCTGAACACCTGGCTCGATGCCGGCCTCCTCGGGCGGCTCTGGCCCACCCTCTGGCTGCCACCCCAGCTCCGCCAGCGCTGGGAGGAAGCCTTCCCCGAACTCGCCGCAACCCGCAACGACGCGGCATAACGGTGGACCCCTTCCACGAACGCCTCGCTCGCACCGGGCTCGGGGCGGCCATCGATACGGCTTCGCTCTGGCCGGCGGTTACGCGGTCCAGGCCGCCGGGCTCGTCGAGCGGCCCAGCGAGGACGTCGACCTGTTCACCGCCTGGGACCGCCGCGACGAGTTCACCGCCGCCGTCGCCGCCGTCGTGCACGCCTACCGAGACGACGGCCTCACCGTCGAGACCGAGCGGCAGTACGACACCTTCGCCCGGCCGGCCGTCACCGACGGTGTGCGGGTTTCCAAGGTTGAACTCGGCGTGGACTGGCGCGCCAACGAACCGATCCTCATGGCGATCGGACCGGTACTCCACCCCGACGACGCGGTCGCGAACAAGATGAGCGCCCTCTACGGGCGAGCGTTCGCCCGGGACTTCATCGACATCGACGCCACCCTCCGATCAGGCCGCTACACCCGCAAAGCGCTTCTCGCCCTCGCGCAGCGCGCCGACCGTGGTTTCGACCCGCGCGTCTTCGCCGACGCGCTCGGACAAGCCACCCTGCTCGATCCTGACGACTTCGCCCGCGCTCGGTTGCTCGGCTCGCGGCTCTGCTGCCACAGTCGAGATTATGGGTTCGAGTTTCACGGAGTTTCGTAGCTATGGCTTCTGGGCTCGCGACGGGCTCCTGGAAGTCTGGCTCCAAGCGCTCGCGGAAGTCGTGCCCACGCACGCACCCGCCTGGTTGCAGAACGCTCAACGACACTGGCAGGAACAGGCCCGCACCGGCTTCCAGGGCTCCATTGACGTCGGTCTCGACGCTCTCCTCACTTCACAAGACCGAGTCGGGGCCGCGTTCCGACTGATCGACCAAGCCCAGGAGCACCTAATCCGACTTGCCGGTCGGACCGGCAGCATCCCGGCGACGTGGCTCAACGAACGACGTATCGGCGGAAGCGATACTTGGACAGGTAGTCTCGATCTACAGCCCATCCGGCAGATCGCTAACGCGTTCGCCGCCCTGATTCATGGCGATCTTCGGACGACAGCCACCACCAGTCCAGTTCTGCCCAGGCCGGCAACTCAAGAACTCTGATCCCGCATGAACTGGCTCAGCGGGGTTGCGAAAAATAGGAGCGTCCGTAGGTACCAGCGCACCGCCAGGACGATCGTCTCGGGCGGAAACCGGAACCCAGCGAACGCCGACGGCGGCGGAGACCACGACCGGGACCGGGCACGTGATGACGACCTCACCGGTCCAGTCGACCACGCTGGTCAAGTCCATAATCGACCATGCGCTGAACGCAACAGAGCCGTCCTCCACGCCCCGGCTGCGGAGTTCGGTGAGTTAGCCGGTGCACTGCTTGGCGCCTTCCCCGCCGGTGCCGGCCCACATGCCGAGCACGTCACGTTCCCCGTCCAGACTGATGCCGATCACGACGTAGACGGGCGGTTCGCGACCTTGCGGGTGCCGAAAACATCATCCGCGCTGGTCAAGCGGCATTCTGGTACTCGTGGAGGGGTCTGCCGAGTCGATCGTGTCGGTGGACGTGTAGGCGTGTCAGTGTCGCGGGGGCGGTGATCGGTCCGGGTAGCGGATGTAGGGGTCGGCGTTGCCGATGCCGCGGTGCGGGCGGTGCCAGTTGTGGTGGCGTTCGTACTCGTGCAAGGCGTGTAGTAGGTGGGCTTGGTTCCAGATCACTACGCACGCCGTTCCTCTGACCTGGTGTTTCTTGCCCTAGACAAGCCAGAAACCTAGCCAGGGAACGGCGTGCGCCCGTAGCGACCTGCGCTACCCACTCACGGAAGTGTCAGAGGAGCCCAAAAAGGAGCGGGCTTGAGACAACCTTCCACATCACCGGCACGTGGAAGGAGCGTGACGGACCAATCCAAGCCACTCGCGACGGCGGACGCGTCGTACGTGGCATTCGTTGAGGTGGCCTGGCAGCGCCATATCCGGCTTGCCATGCTGCTGACCGGCGACCGGTGGCGGGCCGAGGAGTTACTTCAGGACAGCCTGGTCAAGATGTACGAGCGGTGGCGCAAGCTGTCACGGCTTGATGACGTGCATGCCTACCTCCGCCGCGCCATGGTCAACAACCATACGTCTATTTGGCGTAGGCGCCGACGAGAAAAGCTCGTGGCCGAGGTGCCCGACCGTGCAGCCCCGGGCGATGCCATGGACCACGATGCCGTCGCGCTACGCCGGGCGCTGCTGTCGCTGCCATCAAGACAGCGAGCGGTCGTGGTGCTTCGCTACTACGAGGACCTGCCCGAACGTGAGGTGGCCCAGGCACTGGGGTGCTCGATCGGCACGGTCAAGAGCCAGCACTCCAGGGCCATGGAAAAGCTCCGGCACTTCGTCAATCAGCCCGCCTATGCAGGAAACAGGTGAAGCTAGGATGAACAGTCTCGATCAGCGACTCGCCAACGGGTTGCACGGCATCGTCGACGGGGAGCCCGACTCCGCGCCCCCCGTGGGGTTGCTGCTGGAGCGGGGCCGGCAGGCGCGCCGCCGTCGGGCGAGCACCGTGGTGACCGCCACGTGCGCGGCGCTGGCGGTGGGCGCGCTCGGAGTGGCCTCGGTCGCCCAGATGCCGACGTCGCCCCGTCCCGGGGTCGCCGCGCAGGCATCGTCGCCGCAGCTGCAGTCGCCGCGCATGAAGCTGATGTCGGCGGCCGAAGCCAGCGCGAACATCAGTTACCGGATCCGGGTGAAGACGAACCTTCTCGCCGGCGAGGGCGCGTTCGACCCGCGGACCGACACCGGGTACTTCCGGGTGCCGCAGGACGACTCGGTCCAGACCGAGCTGCTGATCAACGGCATCAGGTACGAAGGCGGAGAGCGGCCGCTGGGCAAGCTGCCGGCGGACAAGGGCCCCGAGCACGAGACGTACGGCCGCTACGGCCAGTACCCGGGCAACTACGACCATCTGGACCTCGCCGGCGAGCTGGCCGGCCCTGTCCTGGGCGCCACGGCCCCCGAGCCGGCGGAGCTGCTCAAGGCGCTGCAGGAGGCAAACGCCACCACCACCGAGAACCCCGACGGCACACTGCACTTCGAGTTCGGCACGAAGTCCAAGGACGGCTCGTCCACCACGTCCGGTGACGTCACGCTCGATGCCGATGGCCGGATCGCCAAGGTGGCTTTCACCTTCACGTGGCAGTCGACGGCGAAGGGTCGGCTTGACACCGGCAAGGTGAGCGGGACGCTCGAACTGTCCGACTACGGCACCGACGTGAAGGTCAAGCGCCCGACCGACGTCGTCATGGCCAAGTAGGCCCATCCCGGGGACGACGCTGCCCTGGTCCTCCTCAATCCAGGTGAAGTGGCTGCCTGCGGCTGACCGAGCCGCGGGCAGCCCCTTTTCTGCACAGAGGAAGCTACTCCTCCGGGGTCGAAACTAGTGCCCTTCAGGCGCGACCTCGACGCATCAGTAGCGCGAATGCCATTTGGGACCTGCGTGGACACTGCCGAATGGGACAGGCGCAAGCCGGACGCCGCCAGACTCCGCAACTCTCCACAGAATCTGACCACGGATCAGAGGGCTCCGAGTCAGGGTTGTATCCCACGGGCAGGGGCAACGAGGCCCTGTCCACCGCGGCCCTCCCTCATGGTTAAACCATGACGAACACCGCTTAGCTAATCTCTAGCACGCAGCCACAGCAACCCCCTGCTGCGACCGGCACACAAGGGCAGAGAAAGAAAAGCCGCAGGTCATCAGCCTGCGGCCACGGGCGGAGCAGCGTGTTAGGAAACCGTTGCTCTATCCCCTGAGCTACGAGGGCGCGAGCGCCCAGTCCAGCGACCTGGGCGCTCACCTTGGGTGGCAGGGAGTGGCCCACTTCACCCACGTGAACCAGGCCCTGTTCTCCCAGCCCAGGACCACACCCCGAGCATGCGAACCCCGGTTTGCGACCGGCGGTCGGCTGCGTTGGCACCGGTTGCCCCGGGGTGGCATCCGGTGGACAGCACACACCACCGCGCACATCATCGAAGCTCAACGACGTTCCGAAATACCTACCGTAGGCGTCGCCACCGGAGAACCACGGAGCGCTCACCCGGGGGTCACTCGGACCCGCCGTGATTCCGACTGTGACGGTGCCCCGAGCGTCCGCACATGCCGAGAACAGCGCATCCGATCTTGGCCGGCCGTCGTGCGCGAGGGGGTGCGACTCCGGGCGCGTCTTTCAAACGTGAGACAGCTCGGCTGCTCCGTCGGCGCCCTTGGACATGGTCGACTGCCTGGCAGCTACGAGGAGTTGGTGGCAGCGAGGTAGGCCGCGTTCAGGCGCTCGCGAACGCTCGGTGATCGCGCTGGGGATTCGGAGCCAAGGTGCGAGTGGCGAAGCTCGTCCATGAACTCTTGCCAGAGCGGGGGGCCGCCTTGTTCGAGCAGCTCGGCGCGAACGCGCAGCGCGGAGCTCGCGGGCCGGTGGCGAAGTCCCCAGCTACCGAGCTGCGCGAACACGGGTACGAGTTGGATTGCGGGTTCGGTCAGGCTGTAGCGCGCCCGCTGGCCGGGTCGCGTGTCCTCACGGGTGAGCAGTCCCGACTCGACGAGTCGCTTGAGTCGGTCGGCGAGAATATTCGAGGCGATCCCCTCGATCGAGTTGGCCTGCAGCTCTCGGAAATAGCGGCGGTCTCCGAAGAGGATGTCGCGGAGGACGAGCAGGCTCCAGCGATCGCCGAACACCTCGATAGCGGCGTTGATCGGGCACCCCGACCGCGGCTCATACGCTTCACCCATAGTGCTTGCAATCTACCACCGCCAGGTATTACGGTCCCCGACAGGCGGTTGCAAACCACAAGCGGAGGGAGTACCCGTGCTGAGGCAAGTCGCCGAGGGTGTGCTGATCCACGAGAGCGAGTTCCTCCAGAGCAACGCCATTGTCGTGCACGGCCGCGCCGGCGTGTTGCTCATCGACCCCGGGGTGCAGGGCCACGAAATGGCCCGCCTCGCGAACGACCTGTCCGATTCGGGCCAGACCGTTGCGGCAGGCTTCTCGACGCATCCTCATTGGGATCACCTACTCTGGCACGCCCAGCTCGGCACGGCCCCTCGTTACGGCACGGCCCGCTGCGCGGCCACTGTCCGGGATCAGCTGTCCGACCCGGGTGCGAAGGCGCGCATCACCGCCCACCTGCTTCCGACTGGCATCGCCGAGCAGGTCCCGCTGGACCTGCTCGGCCAGATCACCGCTCTGCCCGCCGAGACGGCGCAGATTCCATGGGATGGCCCTCAAGTCCGGATCATCGAGCATCAAGCGCATGCTCCGGGCCATGCGGCGCTGTTCATCGAAGAGCGCGGGGTTCTCGTCGCCGGCGACATGCTCTCTGATGTCTTGATTCCGATGCTCGACCTGAACGACACCGCTGACCCGATCGAGGATTACCTCGCCGCGCTGCGGCTGCTCGATGACGTGGCGGGCGACGTCGATGTCCTCGTGCCCGGCCACGGGTCAGTCGGCGGAGCTGACGAGGTACACGCACGGATCGACCAGGATCGGGCGTACGTGCACGCCTTGCGTGACGCCCATGTTCCCAGCGACCCGCGGGTCGGCCCATCGGCTAAGCCCGGCTGGGAGTGGGTAAGCGATGTGCACAACGGGCAAGCCCAGCGCCTCGCCGGAAGGAGCGAGCGCGACACGACGTCCGGTTAGCGGTCGGCGTGCGGAACGGTGCCAAGATGGAGGACCCGTTGAGGCGGGCTTCCACCGCCGGCGGCCCTGCCCGGTCGGGCCGAGGCTCATGATCGCGAGGTAGACGCATTTGAGCGGGGCGGCCTCGTTGGGGAAGTGCCCGCGGGCGCGGACGGTGCGGCGGATACGGGCGTTGACGCTCCCAATGGCGTTGGTGGAGCAGATGACGCGGCGGTTCTCCGCGTCGAAGGCCGGGAAACGCGCTGGCCTGGCCACGGACTTCGGCGGGCGGAGATGGGC
>NZ_JBJZOG010000148.1:0-12010 GCF_047200535.1 Micromonospora mangrovicola
GGTCGCCAGCAGGCCGGGGCCGGGCCGGCGTGGCCCGCTTGCGGGCCGCCTTGATGGCGGCTGGGTGCATGTCGTTCGGCAACTCAAGCTCGTCCGGTCACGCCTGGTCTTCGGGCTGCCCAAGAACGACCGGGACCGGCGCATCCCGCTGCCCGTGACGGTGGTCGACGCCCTGCGGGAACACCTCGACTGGTGCAAGCCGGTAGAGATCACCCTGCCGTGGGAGAACCCGTTCAGCGACGAACGGGTCACCGTGCCACTCGTGCTGACCACGCCGCGCAAGGGCGCGATCAACCGTGCGACCTTCGACGCCAAGAGTTGGAAGCCGGCGCTGACCGCCGCTGGCATCGTGCCGACCAGGGCGACGGGCATGCATGCGCTGCGCCACTTCTACGCCTCGGCGCTGCTCGACGCGGGGGAGAGCATCAAGGCCCTGGCGGCGTACCTCGGCCACGCCGACCCCGGGTTCACGCTCCGGGTCTACACCCATCTGATGCCGGCCAGCGAGGAACGCACGCGCCGGGCGATCGACGACCTGTTCCGGGACACCCAGCCGGGGCCGGACGCCCTGGAGGCGCCCTGAGCATGGTTGCGGGCGGCGTTCGCGCAGCTCACGGCGGGTTTCAGGTTCATAATCCGGCGTACAGGTCGACTCGTCCGTCGCCCACCAGGCCAGAGCCACGATCAAGGCTCTGGACTGCTTCTATTTCCTGGCGTCGATGGGTCATGGTCAACATTGGTCGGCGTTTGACGGCCTGGCGACGGCCTGACGGCCTGGAAACGGCCTGATCTTGAGTGCGGAGCTTCAGTTTGGAAGAGCGTCCTCGCCTGGTCGTGATGCCCGAAACGCCTGCGTCCAGCGGCAGAGCCGAATGCCGCTCGTGCCCGCTCATGACCGCTGCGCGTCACGGTTACTGGCCCGTGAGGTGCCCGCCGTCCGGCACACGCGAAGCGCCTACTCGCGGGCGGCCCTACGGACGCACCGCCTCACCCCGGGCTTCTCGACGAAGCAGGGCAGTTGAGATGACCGCAGCGAACACGCAAAAGCCTCCCGGCACGCAAGCAGCGATCCGCTGCTCCTGCGCCTTCAAGGTCAGATACTGAGCCTTGCCGATGACCGTCACCTCGCCGTGGTTGTTGACGACGTACGCTCCGGCACGATGCTCCGGCACACCCGGCGCACCACTGATGGCGAGAAATCCGACCAGCCAGAATCCGGCGAACAGCAGCCAGCTCGCGATAAGCACCCAACCGGGCATCGTTTCGCGCAACAGACGCCACAACGCCTGTCCGCCACCGGCACGGGTGCCGGTCTCTTGAACGGCGAGGCTCCTGACGGCGATGAGGGTGATGACAAAGCCCGGCAGCGCCAGCAGCAATGCCGGCGCCAGGATGATGGGCGTGGGCAGCGGAAGTCCTCCCGGGACCGTCGACGCTGCCAACAGGCCCGCGCACCAAACAATCCCGACTACCGCGATCCGCCGAGTCCACTTCACGGCGAGAAGCTACAACAGGTGAACAAGCTCGCGATGGAAGCGGATCTCCTCGTCGGGCAGTCGCCAGACCGTCCAGCCTCCCCGGGCGGGGACAAGGTGGAGCGCCCTACCGGACGTACGACCTTGGCCCCCCCCGGGGAGGCTGGTAGCCCTTGTGGGCTCCGCTGTCCCATTATCGAGCCACGAGCCCAGATCGAGATCAAGCAGATGATGCCGGTGTGGGTGCCCGGCCGGCCTCGACGCGCCAAGGATGCTGCCGACATCGCCCGCCTCGCAGCCGTTTTGGATTGCACGGAGTGATCGGGTGCCCGTTCGTCCGTCGCCCGCCAGGCCAGAGCCGCGATCAAGGCTCTGGCCTGCTTCTATTTTCGGGCGTGGTCTACCTGCGGCTGCGCGCGCACTGTGGGCCGGTCCTCGCTGCTCAACCGGTCGTGCTGCCCGAAACGCCTGCGGTCAACGGCGAAGACGCCCTGGTGCTGACGTCGACAGCGGGTCTGCGGGTCTGCCAGGATCGGCGGATGTTGGTGGGGGAACGGCCAGTGGTGATTGCGGTATGCGGGTGTCCGGGGGCTGGGAAGACCACCATTGCTTCGGCAACGGCCGGCCGCTTCGGTATCCCGTTCCTGACCCGCGACGAGATCAAGACTGGTCTTGGGCTCTCCTCCGCCTCCGTCGCCGAGGACGGGCGGGTCCGGCTTGACCGGGACTTCCACGTTGCCGGTGGTCCCGTCAGCCGCCGGGCCGAGGCCGTGATGGTAGACGCAATCCGGCTGCTCGCGGCCTCGGGGGTGAGCTTCGTCGTGGAGTCCTCGGTGCTGTCCCGCGAGTTGCTGGGCGTGCTGCTTGCGTGTGACGCCCGAGTGCTGGCTGTTCACGTCGTCGCCGAGGAGGCGGTCATCGGCCGGCGACTTGGCGCTCGGGCGGCCGGAGGCGGGGCCATCGACCAGCAGCTCCTGTCCCTGTTCCAGCGGGGTGAGATGAAGCGGTCGGTCTTCGAACCGCCGGAGGGCGTCGACGCCGTCGTTGAGATCGACACCTCAGAGCATGGAGCTCGGGCCATCGAGACGATCGTGGCGGCAGTCGTCGCCTTGCTCGGGCCGTCAAGAACGGGAGGCGGCTCGTTACCGATCGAGCCAGCAACGAACCATCGACCAGGGCCGGAAGGTAACTGGCGTCCTGGCCAGGCGGTGGAGTCGCTCCGGGCGAGTTGAGCGAACCAGCATGGTGGGCAGACAGTCGTCCAGGGTTGTCTGGCGTCACGTGTCCGTGGCCGATCACGCGGTGACGGTGTTTGCGACCCGGACGTACGATCCCGGGCATGCGCCCGTCTCCGGTCCGGCTGCTCGGATGCCT
The DNA here is from genome assembly GCF_047200535.1 of Micromonospora mangrovicola. Classification (NCBI taxonomy): domain Bacteria; kingdom Bacillati; phylum Actinomycetota; class Actinomycetes; order Micromonosporales; family Micromonosporaceae; genus Micromonospora; species Micromonospora mangrovicola. Next base: position 2,850 of record NZ_JBJZOG010000148.1, read on the forward strand.
TGTCCTGCCGCTTCTGACGGCCTGTGGCGCTGAACCCTCCGCTGCGATGGCGGTCGCGCCGGTGACGTACACCTGCTGCGAGGCCCGGGACATCGACAGGCTGTACCAGCCTGGCGAGACCTTGACTGTGCACTGGACTGTCGTGCCCCCGGCCGAGCCGGGCGGAACCCGACCACAGGTCCAGTTGACCGCCCGCCTGACCGGTCCGTTCACGACCGTAGCTGACCTCAAGGCGGCAGCGGAAGGCAATCGGTCCACCTCGGGGTCGGTCACCTTCACGGCCGCTCCCGTTCGACCGTCCGGCACGCCCGACGAACGACCTGTCAGCACCATCGTGATCGGTCCCGATGCCCTGCCGGGCTACTACAACCTGGTTACGGCCCTGGTCGGCGACGACAACACAGCGAGCGGTGGGGCAAGCATCGTGCGGATAGTGCCCAGGCCCTGAACCCGGCGGCGCCCTACCGGACACCCTCCCAGGGTCGGCCGCCCCGGAGACGCCCTGAGCGCCGCGGTGGAACGCCGGCGTAGGTTCGCCGCTCGTGGTTGACCAGCCGCGCTGACAGGGCCACCATCGCGGGTAGGTGACAGCTCTCCTGACTGGGATCAACGGTGGGCAACGGCGCGGCGGGTGAGGTGGCGCTGTCCGTGCGCGGTCTGAGCAAGCGCTTCGGCGACCGGGTCGCGTTTGAGGGGATCTCCTTCGAGGTTGCCCGCGGGGAGGTCTTCGGGTTCCTCGGGCCCAACGGCGCCGGAAAGACGACCACGGTGCGAACCCTCGGCACGCTGCTCGCGCCGACCTCAGGCTCGGGTTCGGTCGCCGGGATCCCGCTCACCCCGGAAAACGGGCTGGCCATCCGGCGACGGATCGCCATCATGCCCGAGTCGCCGGGGCTGTATTTGCGGCTGAGCGTCGCCGAGGACCTCGCCTGCTTCGCTGATCTCTACGAGGTGCCGCAGCCGCGCGAGCGGATCGACAGCGCCCTGCGCGCCGTCAACCTCGCCGAGCGGGCCCGCGACATCTGCGGCACCCTGTCCGAGGGCCTGCGCCAGCGGGTCGCCCTGGCCCGGGCACTGCTCAGCGACCCCGAGGTGCTCTTCCTCGACGAGCCGACCTCTGGCCTGGATCCGGTCGCGGCCCGGGATGTCCACGAGCTGATCGACGGGCTCCGGCGGCGCGGCGTGACGATCTTCCTGACGACGCACCGCCTCGAGGAAGCGGAGCGGCTGTGCGACCGGGTCGCGATCCTGAACACGACGCTGCGCACCATCGGCCGGCCGGCGGAGCTTCGCGAACAGCTGTTCGCCAGGACGCTCGCCGTCCGCGTGGCTGCCCCGCTGCCCGAGCCTGATCGCATCTTCGCGGGTCTCCCCGGGGTCGACGGGTGGCACCTGGACGGCTCTGGGAGCTACGTCCTGGCGGTGACCGACTCGAAGGTCGCGGCGCCCGCAGTCGTCCGGGCGCTCGTCACGGCCGGCGCCGACGTGCTGTCGATCGGCGAGTCGCACCACTCGCTGGAAGACGTCTATCTCCAGTTCGTCGACGAGGACGGCGAGGCGCGACGCGGATGAACCTCAGTGCCCGGCGGGTGCGGGCGATCTTCCGCAAGGAGCTGCGGGAGTACCGACGCAACAATTCGACGGTCACGGCGATGGCAATCATTCCGCTGATCTTTCTGATCCAACCGGTGGTGGTCGTCCTCAAGTTGTCCGCGTCGGCGGCCGCGGCGATCGCACACGCGCACGTGCTGCTGTACATGCTGGCCATCCCGGCTCTGGTGCCCGCACTGGTCGCCGCCTATGCGGTGGTCGGCGAGCGCACACAGGGCACCCTGGAGCCGGTGCTGAGCGCACCGATTCGGCGTGAGGAGTTCCTGCTGGGCAAGGCGCTTGCGGCGCTCGTTCCGTCGGTCGCGGTCGCCTACGTGGTCTACGCGGCATTCCTTGCGTTCGTCGAGCTGTTCGCGGCTCCGGCTGTGGCGCCGACCCTGCTGCGCTGGCCGGACGTCCTCGCCCAGATCGTCTTCACACCGCTGCTGGCCGCGTGGTCGATCTGGCTGGGCATCGGCATCTCGGCGCGGGTGGGCGACGTCCGCGTCGCGCAGCAGCTCGGCATGCTCGCCGGCCTCCCGGCTGCCGTGGTGACGTCGCTCGTCGCGTTCGACGTTATCCACGCGACGGTTGGGCTGGCCGTCGGCTGCGCCGCCCTGCTGCTGGTCCTCGACGGGCTCGGGTGGCGGGCCCTGGCGGTGACCCTCAACCGGGAACGTTTGATCACCGGTACCCGGTGACGGTGCCGGCGGGCACCACGCCACGGACCGCTGCCGTGCGGGCAGCCGGGAGAGTGCTGCGCTCAGCCGCCTCAGGACGGGACCGTACCGATGCGCAGCCGGTTGCCGTCGGGGTCGGTCACCGCGAATTCCCGGCCCCAGTCCCTCCGCTCGATCTGGGCCCCGCCGTAGGCCGCGGCCACGGCGTCGACGTCGTCGACGTAGAGGTAGAGCAGCGTGTCCGGGCGGGCGTCCCCGGCATGTTCGGACAGGTGGATCTCCATGCCGTCCCGGGCGATGCTCACGTAGAGCGGCAGGTCCGGGGCGAAGCGGTGCTCCCACTGTCTGGTGAAGCCGAGGCGGGCGTACCAGGTCGCGGCGGCGTCGGCGTCCCTGGTGCGCAGGACGGGCGCAAGGCGTTCGCTCATCTGGACAGTGTGGACCCTTCAGCGCTGTTGTTGCAGGTCACCGGCATCTGTAGCGCCACCGGGCACACCGACCCGGACGGCCGCCCCGCGGGCATCACCACACCGACCTGTCCCACCGGCGCAGGCAGCTCGAAGCGGACCGGTGAGTGGACGGGTTGCGGGTCGTTCGTCGACGCGAACCGGGAACGGTCCGGCGGCCGTTGTCCGTCCCCCACTGACCCGCTCCGGCGAAGTACCGTCTGGATCATGCGCCTCGCCGCCGTACACGTCTACCCGGTCAAATCCCTCGGGGGCCCCGGTGTCGGCCGGACCACGGTCGAGCCCTGGGGGCTACGCCACGACCGGCGTTGGCTCGTTCTCCACCCGGACGGCAGCTACCTGACCGCGCGTACCGAACGCCGCATGCTCGGCGTCACCGCCGAGCCCGTGGCCGGGGCGATCACCCTCATCGGGCTGGACGGCTCCACCCTCACCGTCCCGGAGCCGGTGGACGGGCCGCCGGTCGCCACGGCCGTCTCCCGGCTGGACAGCGTGCGGCTTGCCGGCGACGAGGCCCACGAATGGCTGTCCGCCCAGTTCCAGCGCCCGTTACGGCTGGCCTGGCTCGACAACCCCCGCCGCCGGCCGGTCTCGGCCGAACACGGCGGCCGCCCCGGCGACCCGCTGAACCTGTCCGACGCCGGTCCACTGCTCGCCACCACGCTGCCCTCCCTGCGCCGACTGAACGAATGGATATCCGAGGGCGCGGCCGAGCGTGGAGAGCAGCCGCCGCCACCCGTGCCGATGGCACGGTTCCGGCCCAACGTGGTCATCGACGGGCCGATCGGGCCCTTCGCCGAGGACGGCTGGAGCAGCGTGCGTATCGGCGAGGTCGACTTCCGCTTCGCCGAGCGCTGCGACCGCTGCCAGCTCACCCTGATCGACCCGAGCACCTTCACCACCGGCAAGGAACCCATTCGTACCCTCGCCCGCCATCGCAGGGAGCATCGGCGAACCTGGTTCGGCGTACGGCTGATCCCGATGAACACCGGTGAGATCCACGTCGGCGACCGGGTCAGCGCCGGATGAGCCGCCGGCCTGGAGGGTTCGGTCCAGCACGCCGGATCGGAGAGCGCTTCGTACGTCACCGCCTGCGCGCGGCAGCCCTTCAGTGCCGCCGCGGCCCTGTCCACCGTCGCGCCGGCACCCGTCGGCCGGTCGGCCATCGACGCGTCAGGTCAGTCGCGACGGGAGGCGGACCTCCGGCAGGCCCAGCCACGAGGCCAGCGCCGCCAGTTCGGCGCGCACCCCGGCGGTCATCTCCGGGGTGAACGGGATGTCCTCGTGGACCGCGTCCACCCGCAACGCCTTGACCCTGCGGTCGGCCGTCGCGTCGAGCTTGCCGACCAGCCGGTCGTGGTGCAGCACCGGCAGGGCGAAGTAGCCCCAGCGGCGCTGCGCCTTCGGCACGTACATCTCCAGGCGGTAGTCGAAGTCGAAGAGCTCCAGGGCGCGCTTACGGTCGTGCACCAGCCGGTCGAAGGGGGAGAGGAGGGCGGTGCGCCCGGCGAACGGCGCGCCGTCGAGCGCGGCCGGGTCGACCCGCCAGGGGCCGGAGGTGCCCTCGATCTCCGCCGGCTCGCCGGCCTCCCCGACCACGAGGGGGCGGGCGACGCCGAGCGAGCGGAGCTGCCGCTCGTCGCGCGCCCGGCGGGCCTGTTCGGCCGGGACGGATGGCGTGCCGGGCGGAAAGACCCGCTCGGCCAGGTCCCAGGTCCGCTGCCGGCCGATCCGGCCGGAGACGGCGACCTCGCCGCGTGCGGCGAGGAACTCCAGCATCTGGGTGACGTTGCGGTTGTTGGTCCAGCCGGTGGACGGCCAGGGCACCACGCTGCGATCCTCCACGTCCCGGCTGAGCAGCGGCCCGGTGTCGCGCAGCAGGTCGAGCACGTACCGGCGGAACGCGTCGTTGGCGGCCAGCCAGTCGCGGCGGTGGCCGTCCTGCGGCCAGGCCGCCATGTCGGCCAGATGCAGCCGCAGATCGGTCATCGGCCGGATCATCGCCCGGTGCTCGAACAGGGCGCGCTCGTGCTCCAGCGCCCGGGTCAGCTGCTCCGGCCGGTACGCCGGGCCGAGACGGGTCCAGGCGACCAGGTCGGCGTTGGGCGCCACCGCGGCGGTCGGGTCGATCTGCAGGAAGGTCAACCGGTCCACCACCGACAACAGATCGGTGGGCCGGTCCGCGTCGAGGAGTTGGGCGCGGACGGCGACGCGGCGGGCGGTGGCGCGGTCGAGCCGGTGCGGTGCCATGCGGGGAGGCTACTGCCGACGGCGGACATCCTCCGCCGGGCCGACGGGGACAGCACCCTATGTAGAGTTCCGATACAGTGCGCCCATGCGGATGACGATCCCCGTGGCGAAGGTGCTCGCCGTGCTCCTCGCCGACCCCGACGATCCGCGCTACGGCCTCGACCTGATGAGGCTCACCGGCCTGCCCAGCGGCACCCTCTACCCGGTGCTGCACCGGCTCCGGGCGGCCGGCTGGCTCGCCGCCGACTGGGAGGAGCTCGACCCGGTCGCCGCCGGCCGGCCCGCCCGCCGCTACTACCGACTCACCGCCGAAGGGGTACGCGCCGCCCGCCCGGCCATGGCCGAACTGCGGTCCCTCGCCCCCGACCACCGGCCGGCCATCGGCGACATCGCGCCGACGGGAGCCCCGGCATGGTGACCCGGCGGCTGGCCGGGTTCCTGCTCCGCGCGGCGGTCCGGCGCTGGCCGGCGGAGCAGCGCGACGAGTTGTCCCGGGAATGGGCCGCCGAGCTGCACGTGCTGGCCGGGCGGGGGGAGCGGTGGCGGATGCTGCGCTTCGCCGCCAGCCTGGCCGCCAGCCGGGCGGGCGCGCCGGTCGTCGGGCGGGTCCGGTTCGACGCCCGGGCCCGCCGGACGGCGGCCACCCTGCTGCTGGCCCCGTCGGACTGCCTGGCCATCCCCCTGGCCTCGGGCCTGCTGATGAACGTCGTGCTCAGCCGAGCCTTCGCCGCAGCGCGCTGGCTGGCCGATGCCCGGCCCGCGGTGCTGACGGTTCTCACGGCCGGTCTCGCGGTGCTGCTGGCCCGGCTCGCCCACCGTGGCGTCGCCCGCGGTGCCCGCACCGGTCCGATCCGGACCGCGCTCGGCATCATGCTGCCCGTCGGCCTGACCGCCATCGGTGCGGAGTACGCCTTGAACCAGGCCACCGACGACCTGGTCCGCGTCGCGCCGGCCCTGCTGGTCTGGCTCCCCGGCCTCACCCTGGTGCTCCACCGCGTGGGGGTGTTCGCCGGCCGAGGCCGGACCCGGGCCGCCTGGTGGGTCGGCGTGCTGGGCGCGATCGTCGTCGCCGACCTCGCCGTGGCGCTCATGGTGGTCGACAACATCCCCGGCGGTCCGGAGACCGTCATCGACGGGGTGGCACAGGCCGACACTGTCGACCGGATCTCCGCGCCACTGTGGCTCTTCACCGGCTTGACCGACTCGTCGTTCGGGCTGCCCCGACCGACACCGTCGGAGATCTTCCTGATCAGCGACCTGGTGGAGCTGCAACCTTTCCTCTATCTGGCCTGCACCCCGTACGCGCTGGCGTACGCCGTCGCGGCGGCCCGACCTGCGGACCCGGCCGGCGTTCCGTCGGCCGGCTCGGTGCCGTCGCCCGCCTAGCCCTCTCGCCGGGCCCACCCGCGGCGGACAGCCCGGGCTGGACCGTCAGGCGGACCAGGCGATGATCCGGGCCGCCCGCTGATAGTGCCGGGCCAGCTCGGCGTCGATCCGTTCGACGCGGGCGTCGGTGAGCACCACCCTGGGGTCCTGCCAGGCCCGCGTGGTGAGCATCCGGTGACGCAGGCCCGTCGGGGGATGGCTGGAGAACAGCGAGGTTTCCTCGCGGATGGTGAGCTGGCGTTGCAGGGGCAGCTGGTCGGCGGCGCCGTCCAGCGCGCGGGACATGCCGGCGCGCCAGGTGGCCGGACCGTGTCCACCCCGCGCCCCCTGGCGGACCACCAGGACCAGCGACTCCACGCTGACCAGCACGTCCAGCAGGCGGCCCGCCGCGGTCGTGCCAGCCGCCCGGGCGGCCAGCTCGTCGGCCAGGTACTCGCCCCGCTGGCTGTCCCGCAGCGCGGTGACGACCAGCACCAGGTGGCCGGCGAAGAGCAGCTTCGACAGCAGCCACGACAGGATCCGGCCCAGCCACTCGCCGAGCAGCTCCAGCAGGCCGGCACCGTGCGTGCGGTCCGCAGGGCGGAACAGGTCGGCGGCGTTGCCGAGCATGGTCAGCGCCGGTTGGGTCAGCGGGCCACGGCGCACGTCGCCGTTGACGAAGTGGCCCAGCTCGTGACCGAGCAGCGCGACGCGCGCCTGCCCGTCCAGCGCCCCCCACAGTGGCAGCCCGAGGTAGAGCACCCGCTGTCGGCGCAGCCCCACCGACCACGCCGCCGCGTTGATGTCGTTGACCACGGCGACGACGTGCGGCACCGGCGCGCCGGTCGCGGCTGCCACCTCCTCGATCAGGGCGTGCAGCTCGGGCGCCTCCTGGCGGGTGAGCACCTCCGCGTCCGGGTCGATCCGGCCGAAGCGCGGGCGCAGCGCCACCGCCAGCCCGATCAGCGCCAGCCCGAACACCACCGCGAGGTTCGGGAACGGGTACGCGAACAGCAGCCACACCCCGGCCGCCGCCAGGGCCAGGACGCCGAGCAGGAGCAGCAGCGAGACGCCGACGGTCACCGCCCCGGCCGGCCCCAGCCCGGCGGGCTCCAGCGGCCGGCCGACCAGGGCGATGTACTGCCGACGGGTCAGCCGGGCCGCCAGGCGGTGCGTCCACCGGTCGATGGGGGACCAGCCGAACTCGGGTGCCTGACGGGCGCGGTCGTAGCAGTCGAGGTTCCATTCACAACCGGCGCACCAGGGCATCGCCCCGCGGATCGACACCGTCTCCGCACCGCACTCCGGACACGCCCCCGTACCGGCCTTCGTGGTGATCATGAATGTCGATCTTCACCGGAAGCGGCCGCCGGGGGTACCGGCCGTTCGGGGGAGCCGATCACGTCGGGCAGGGGAGTCGTTCCAGCGCCGCGGGGTTGGCCGAGCGGCCCACCACCTGCGCGAAGCACCCGGTGGCGGTGGCCCGCTGCCAGCCGAACACCGACGCGGCGGTCTTTGCCACGCGTACCCGGAAGACCAGTCGGACGCCGGCGACGTCAGCCTCCACGGTCAGCACCTCGACCCCGCTCGTCGCCTCGGCGGTGTCCCGCAGGGTTGCCTGAGGCGCGGACGGCGTGGCCAGCAGGGCCGCTCGGGTGCGCTGTGCGGTCGCCGTAACCTCGCGGTCGGCCCGGCGTTGCAGATGTCGCTGGGACCGGTCCCGGAGCAGCGGCAGCGCCACCGCCGTCCCCACTGCGGCGACGACCACGAGCGCCGTCCCGGCGAGCAGCCGGCGCCGCAGGCGTGCCCAGTGTCCTCCGCCGTACCGCACCCCCGGATTGTCCGTCACCGACCGGTCGCCCGGCTGCCCCGTTCCTGTCGGTTCCGTCCCCGGTCGCCGGGTAGCTGGTCTACTGTGGAGGACATTAGCGGTTATTTCGGGCGTTCCGGTGGCGGTCGGTCGCTTACCGGTGCACAGTGATCGCATGAGCGACAACGGAAGTGGTGGGCACTACTACTGGTGCACGCGACACCACCGGGTCGAGACCGATGCCGACGTGTGCCCCGCGAAGCACGTTCTCGGACCGTACGCCTCAGCCGTCGACGCGGAGAACGCCCTGCAGCAGGTGCGGGAGCGCAACGAAGCGTGGGAGGCCGAGGACGCCCGTTGGGCCGGGGAGGACAGGTAGACGGCGCGGGACGGCCCGCGTCGAGGTGATCCGTGCTCCGCGAGGTCGAGAGCACGTCCCCAAGGAGGGAACCGAGATGGCCGTAGCACAGCAGGCCACCACCCGCCCGACGGCGAAACGTACGACCGCGAAGAAGACCGGCGCGGCGAGGCGGACCGTGGGTGCGACCACGGCCCGGACGGCCACGGTCACCAAGGCGTCGCCGAACGCCTCGGGCGCCGGCGCCGGTCGGATGCCGGCGAAGAAGGCGGCCGCCAGGAAGGCGGCCGCCAAGAAGGTGGTGTCGGCGGCCCGGAAGGCACCCGCCAAGACGGCGCCGGCCACCAGGACCACCGCGAAGAAGGCGCCCGCCAAGAAGGCCGCCGCCAAGGCCGCCACGGCGAAGAAGGCCGCCGTCAAGGCCACCACGGCGAAGAAGGCCGCCGCCAAGGCCACCACGGCGAAGAAGGCCGCCGCCAAGAAGGCTCCGGCGAAGAAGACGACCGCCGCCGCGAAGACCGCCGCCGCAAAGGCCGCGGCCGCGAAGAAGACCACCGCGGCGAAGAAGGCTCCCGCGAAGAAGACCACCGCTGCGGTGAAGAAGGCTCCGGCGAAGAAGGCCACCGTGGCGAAGAAGGCTC
>NZ_JBJZOG010000149.1:0-11960 GCF_047200535.1 Micromonospora mangrovicola
CCGAACGCTGAACGGTGACCCCAGGTGTGGCGGAACGGTGGCAACGCCTCGAGGCGGGATGCAATCTTCTCGACCCGACCGGATGACAACCAGGCCAGCTTAGAGTAACGCTACGTAGCGATCGGATCGCGGCATGGCCGGATGCCGACGGTGTGTTGCGCTTTCGCCGGGCTGCCGGGCGGGTCGAGCGCTCTGCGCCGTCAGCGGGGGGAGGTTCGTGGCGCCCGGTGTTGAGGTGACCGAGGTCGGTCCTGCTGCCCGGCACCGTGGTCGAGTCCAGCGTGGGGGTTTGCTGGGCTGTTGTGGACGTCCGCGCCCGCATCGGCGGTGGCGTCCTGCTCGGCGGCGCTGCCGACCGCGGGAGTGCATCGGGGATTTGGTGCTGGTCGACGCCGGACAAGCGGGTACCGGACCGTGTTGTGTGATCCTTGAAAGCCGGTTCGGCGGAGGCTGAGTCGTCGGCCACCTGGTCCGACCGTAACCGGGCCTCGGGACCTTCGCCTCTGACGGGCGCAGTCGGCGTTGGCGACGGTGGTGACAGCGGGTACCGCCCTGGGCATCAGGATTTGGGCAGGAGGTTCCGATGTCGGTGAACGTTGCATCAGGCGGCGCGCTGTCCCTGCGACGGGAGCCGGGTGGCCGCTCCGGCCCCGGTGCCGCCGCCACGGCGCGGCGGCGGATAGCCGCAGGTGTCCTCGCGGGTCTCTGTCTGTCCGCGGCCGCTCTTGCCGCGGCCCCGTCGCTCATGCCTACCTCCTACTCGTGGGTCGCCCAAACCACGAGCGAATCGGCGGCGCAGGGGGTTGACGGGGCGTGGCTGGCCCGGTTGGGCTTCCTGCTCTTCGGCCTGTCCGTGACGGCGCTGGCGTTCGTCGCCGCCGGCCGCTGGGGACGCTGGTCAGCGGCGCTACACTACGGCTTCGGCGCGTTCATGGCGGCGGCTGCGGCGTTCTCCACCCGGCCGTGGACCGGCGCGGGGTACAACCCCACCGAAGACGCACTCCATTCGGTGTCGGCGACGGCCGTCGGGGTCGCGTTCGCGGCGGGGGTCGTGACGGCGGCGATCCACCGCCGTGCCCGCAGGCCCGGCGGGCAGACCGCGCTCGACATCGTCGCTGTTGCGGCGTCGGTGGTCGTACCGCTCGGCATGTCCGCCCTGCCAGACGTCGACGGGGCGCTGCAGCGCACCATGTTCGCCGTCGCCTACGGCTGGTACGCCCTCGCCGCGCTCGCCATCCTCCGTGATGGAAGTGTGGTCCTTGGAACTGGTCGCCAGCTTGCTGATCAAGGTGCTCGGGATACTCCCGGGCAATGACAGCGGGTGAGTCATCAGCCCGCCAAGCTCGGAGAGATTTAGCTGGGCGTTCCTCATGATCGACACTGGCGGCATCCCTCATCGGCAAAGCAGCGAGCGCTTGCTACGTCCCGGAGGCCATGTACCCGGGCCAGAATGTAGTTGGGGTGCCGGTCGAGGTTCTTGCGGGCCCGGTCATAGCGCATCGTGGTCGGCGTGACGGGCGGCGATCTGCACGTCGCGCAGGCTGACGCCGGCGTCGAGCATCGTCGTCACGAACGTGTGCCGCAGCATGTGGGGATGCATCCTCGGCATCCGGATGCCCGCCGTGTCGGCGAGGTGCTTGAGCCGGCGGGTGGCGGCGTGCCGATCCATCCGCGCGCCGTAAGTGTCGCGCAGGACCGGCCCGCTGGTGCGCCCGTCGACGGCCCGGTCGATAGCTCGGGCCACCGCCGGCGGCAGCGGGACGAGGACGACCTTTGCCGCCCTTGCCGCGCGCGTAGGACCCGGTGGCCGTGTTCCTCGCCCAGGTCGGCGATGTTCGACCCGCAGGCTTCGAAGATCCGCAGCCCGAGCAGGTTCAGGAGGGCGATCAGGGCGAAGTCGTTTGGATTCGGAGACTGTCGGGCGGTGGTGATCAAGGCCTCGAACTGTAGGTGCCCCAGTCCGAGGGTCGGTGACTCGGCCGGCACGGTGGGCCGGCGGACGTAGTCGGCCGGCGAGTGCTCCAGGATGGCGTCGATGACGCAGACCCGGTAGAACCCGACCACGACCGACAGCCGGCGGGACACTGTCGAGGGCTGGTACCGGCGTACGTCCTGCAGCCAGCGGACGTACCGCTCGATGTCCACCCGCACCGCCGTCAGCGGGTCAAGGCCGTGTTCGGTGCACCAGCGGAGGAAAACGTGCAGGTCGGACTCGGTATGGACGCGTGTCTGGCCACGGTAGCGGCCCAAGAAGGCGGACACCGCGGCGCGCAGAACGAGTTGATCGGCAGACACGATACGGAAGCGGGAGCAGGAGAGGTAGTCATACATCACCGTGCGTCACCACCGGTGATGAACGCCAGCACGCCGGAAGCGGCAGTGAGCGGACGTTGACCGCTGCTTGATCGGGTGGGCAGGCCGGCTGTCAGCAGACCGTTCGGCGCTACCGGCCTGCCGCTGGCTGCCGATCGTTCGCGCGTGACAGCGGCCAATACGATGGAGGAGTGACCGAGTCGGACCTGCGCCCTGCCAAGAAGCCGTGGTTGCCGCCCCGTTGGTTCATTCGGCTGTTCTGGTCGGCTCATCGGGGCGTGTTCCGGCGTTCCGGCGGCCGGGTCGGACTGTCGCGTCCGCGCGGCAACCGGTACGGAATGCTGCGCCTGACCACCGTCGGGCGTCGCACCGGCCAGCAGCGCAGCGTGATCCTCGGGTACTTCGAGGACGGCGCGAATCTGGTCACGCTGGCCATGAACGGTTGGGGGGAGCCCGAGCCGGCCTGGTGGCTCAATCTGCAGGCGCACCCGGACGCCACCGTTGACCTGGTCGACGGGCCGCGGCCGGTGCGTGGTCATGCTGCGACAGGCGACGAACGATCGCGGCTGTGGGCCCGCTGGCGTGAGATCGACAAGAACCTGGATGGCTACGCTGCACGGCGGTCATCCGAAACTGCGGTGGTGGTTTTGGTGCCCCGGCCCGGCACCTCTGAGGCGTCGCGAGGCACCTGATCGGCTGGCTTTGCTGGATGGCTGATCAATCACCTGTTCATGGACTGCGACTGTCGAGCCGAGGTCGACCGTAACGCCGGGAAGCGAGCTGGTTGCGGCAATAGCGGGCGTTGATGCAGCACCTGATTCGAGTAGGTTAGCCAGGGTTGTGGGCTGCGGTGTCGTGCAGGTGGTGTCGGGTAGCACCAGCCATAGCCGGGGCGAGGCGAAGGTCAGATCGAGTCTGTAGCGGGTGCAGGGCGGTGGGTTCGACGACATGGAGGTGGCCGACCGGGTTCGGCTAAGGCGTTGACCCGGCCGGCGACGGCGTTGACTTCCTGCTGCGGCTCGGGGCGCGGGAAGGATGCACCCCTTCGAGGGGGCGCTGTTGGTGGAGGCGCCCCGCGTCCTCGTACTGGTGGTGTGGGGGCGCGGCGTAATGCGCCCCCACCATGCCACGGTTTAGCCCATGCTCTTGGCGCCGTCCAGGGACTCGCGGATGATGTCGGCGTGGCCGGCGTGCTGCGCGGTCTCGGCGATGATGTGCATCAGCACCCGGCGGGCCGACCACCGCCCGCCGGGCTCGAACCACGGGGCCTTCGGTAGCGGCTGGGTGGCGTCCAGGTCAGGCAGGGTGGCGACCATCTCATCGGTCCGGCGGGCCACCTCGGCGTAGTCGGTCAGCACCCCGGCCAATGTCTCGCCGGTTAGCAGCCGGAACTCGTCGGCCCGTCGGGCCCAGTCGGCCTCAGTCATGGTGGTGAAATCGCCCATCGCCGACCGGCCATCCAAAATGAAGTCCACCCAGCTTCGCTCGACCACGGTGACGTGCTTGATCAAGCCGCCCAGGCACAGCTCGCTGACGGTACTGCGCCGCCCGGCCTGCTCGTCGGTGAGGTCGCGGGTGGTGAAGCGCAGGAAGTGCCGCTGTTTGGCCAGCATCGCCAGCAGGTCGACGCGCTCCCCAGTGGCGGCCGGCGCATCGGCTAGGTCGTGGGTGGTCCGTCCATCGGCGGTTGTGGTCTCGCTCATGGTCTCCAGTTCCTTGTCCCGTTCCCGTCGGTCAGGACCCACGCTAGGCCGCCCTGCGGACACTTCCTGACCTGAATAGCGCAAGAATCAACGACATGGCGAACACCAGCACCCGGACCCTGCGGCTGCTGTCCCTGCTGCAGACCCATCGGTACTGGCCGGGCACCCAGCTGGCTGAGCGACTGGGGGTCTCGGTCCGCACCCTGCGCCGGGACATCGATCGGCTGCGCGAGCTTGGCTATCCGGTCGAGGCGCGGCGCGGCATGGATGGCGGCTATCAGCTCACCGCGGGCGCGGCACTGCCGCCGCTAGTGGTCGACGACGAGGAGGCGGTCGCCCTAGCCGTGGGGCTGCAGGCCGCCGCGCACAGCGCGGTGGAGGGCCTCGCCGAGTCCTCGGTGCGGATGCTGGCCAAGGTGGTGCAGGTGATGCCGGCCCGGCTACGGCGCCAGGTCGAGGCGCTGCGCGCGATGACCCTGCCCGCCGGCTGGGACAGCCCGACCCGGCCAGGCGTCGACCCGGGCGTGCTCACCGTGGTCGCGCTGGCATGCCGGGACAGTGAACACCTCCGCTTCTCCTACACCGCTGCCGACGGCCAGCACACCGAGCGGCACGTCGAGCCGCATCGGCTGGTCTCCCTCGGCCGCCGCTGGTACCTGGTCGCCTACGACCTCACCCGGCACCACTGGCGCAGCTTCCGAATCGACCGCCTCACCGCGCCACACGGCACCGGCTCCCGGTTTCGGCCCCGCGACCTGCCCGCCGCCGACGCCGCCGAGTTCGTCCGCACCAGCCTCGGCAACCTGCCCCGCCCGTACCGGGTGGAGGCCTTGGTCGACGCCCCGGCCGCAGCCGTGCGCGAGCGGATCGGCCGGTGGGGCACAGTCGAGGAGCTCGACGCCGAGCACTGCCGAGTGCGGATGACCGCCGACTCCCTGGACTGGCCGACCATGGCACTGGGCGCGCTCGGCGCCGACTTCCGCGTCCTCGACCCGCCCGAACTGCTCGAGCAGATCCACAACTGGGGCGCCCGATTCAACCGGGCTAGGGCGTGATCCGCCCTCCACGGTCGACGCGCTCGCGGCATGACAGCCCCATCCGCTCATCGGCAAGACCAAGCATCCTCTTGATCAACCGACCGTGACGCTGCGTGACACTCGCTCAGCGGCATGAGCGGGCGTCGGTGTTCTTGGGCGATGCTGCTACCTCATCTCCGCGAGGAGTTGGCGAGGAACGGCCCTGGCGAATCAAGCTAACGAGGTGCCATGATCGATCCGTGTCGCTGTGGGAGGCCATCTGGCGCCTCGGGGTACCGCTGATCGTCGTCGGCGCCGCGGTCGCTGTTACCGTCGCCTTCTCCGAGCCGCCACGCAAGTTCTCCCGGCCACGCGGCTCGCAGTGGGCGTGGGCGGGGCTGTGGCTGATGACGGCCGGTGATGCGGCGTTTGGCAACGACAGATCGTCGTTCGAACGCGCCTGGAAGGGCACCACCGCGCTGCTCGTTGCCGTGGCCGTCATAGTCGCTGCATGGCGCCATCACCGATGGCGAAATCGTGTCCGGCTTGCGGACGGCTCGCCTCCGCTCGTCGCTCGGCCACGTCGGTCGGACTCGTAGCCTTCGGCGCAACTGGCTGCTGGCAGCTACGGCACGCGCAGACGGCCGGCAGAGCCGGGCAGGCAATCGCGACAGCAGACATCCGCTCATCGGCTGCCCCGACCCGTCACTCAACGTGACGCACCATCGGCGACGTGTGCGGATGCCCGGTACGGGATGATCCGGGAGATTGATCGCCGGGAGGCCGGCCGCTGATTGCGCTGCGCCCGGTACTTCGCCACGCTTGCCGGGTGGCCGATCTTGACTTCTTCGTCGACGTGGTGGTCAGCGGCGCGGTGCTGGGCGTGGGCCTGACGGATCCACCGGACGACGTAGCCCGCACGCTGGGTGGTGACTTCGCAGAGGACCGAAACCGCGCCGCGATGCGGCGTGACTACGGCCTGGTGGAGTTCTTGTGGGCGCGGCGGCCCGGATCCGACTCCTGGCAGGCGACCGGCTTCACCGTGCAGACGCATCGCCTGGCGAGCATCACGGTCACGGAGGCACTCGTGCATCGGTACGGGCCGTTCGGCCGACACCTGCGGTTCACGCAGCTGAACGCCGAATTGGACCGCCTCGGCTACCACCTGCAGGAGATCACTGACCAGGCCGATGCGGATTGTCGGCGGTACTGGCTCGCCGAGTCGCGGACCTCCCTCCTCGTCGCCACCGCCAGATATCAGGAGATGGTCGATGCCGGTGATGTCTGGTCGATCAGCGCACCCCATCCGCCCGAGCTTGTCGCTGCGGGGAGACTCGGCGGGCGGCGCCAGGCCGTCAAGGACGGGTTGGTCCACCTGCTCCAGCTCGATGAGCACCAGCGCCGGCAGTGGCTGGACCGCCGCCAGCCGGCACCGCACGAGCGAGCCAACTGGTGGCTTTACCTGCTGCTGGTCATCGATCAGCAGGTGGGTAACCAGTCGGGCCGGCGGGCGGACTGGATGGAACTGAAGCTCTGGCTGCTGCGGCAGGGACAGGTTCGGGCTGTGTTCACCGGAGCCGAGAGCGCCGAGAAGCTGGCGTACTTCGCGGCGGACATGCGGCGCGCGGGGGTCGAGTTGGCGATGCTGCCGTCGGCTGACGACATCGTCCGGGCCTGCCTGGACGCCCTCCCAGTCGGTCTGACCGAGGTAACCGTGCTCGATGACCGGCGCGACCTCAGCGGCCTTGACCGCACGCACATCCGTCACTCTCGGCAGGCGAAGAATCTGGTCAGCGCAGCCCAGTGGCACCTGGACGGAGTCCAGGATGCGCGCCTCGCCGCCCAGCTGTGCGAGTGGATCGATATCAAGCCGCGCCTCGTGTAACCGCCGGCCTCATCCGAACCGGCAGACGCGCACGTTCACCTCGGCCGATGCACGCTCATCGGCTTCCGGTCTTCGTACCGACCGGTCGGCGGCATGAGCGGGCGGCGGACCAGCCGAAGCGCGATACCAACCAGTGTGAGCAGTAGTTGACGGCGATCCGCTGCCGGGTGAACAGGCAGCCCTGCGGGACTACAGTTGCTCCACATGACCCACGCCGAGATCGAGATCACCGCGGAGATGGTCCGGGATCTGGTGCGCGACCAGCACCCCGATCTCGCCGATCGCCCGGTCTGGCTAGGCGCGCGTGGGTGGGACAACCAACTGTGGCGGCTCGGTGACGACCTCGCCATCCGGCTTCCCTGGGCGACCGGGTCCGCGGACGGGCTGCTGCGCAAGGAGCACGCCTGGCTGCCCACGCTTGCCCCGCGCCTTCCGCTGCCAATCCCCGTCCCGCAGCGACTCGGCGAGCCCTCTGAACGGTTCCCTCGGCCCTGGCTCATCACCACCTGGGTCCCGGGCACACCCGCCGACCGGATCCCCGTCACGCGAGCCTCCGACGCGGCCAAATCCTTGGCCACATTCCTGACGGCTCTTCACCAACCCGCCCCCAGAGGCGCGCCCGCCGGCCGGGACCGCGGCGGGCCACTGGCCGACCGAGCCGACCAGTTCGCCAACGGACTCACCTCCGCCACCGAGCGAGGACTGATCAACGACCCGGACGCCGTCCGCGCCGTCTGGCAAGACGCGGTCACCGCGCCTCAATGGACGGGCCTGGCGCTGTGGCTGCATGCCGACCTGCACCCGGCCAACGTCCTCACCGCCGACGGCACCATCTGCGGCGTGATCGACTTCGGCGACCTCTGCGCGGGCGATCCGGCATACGACCTCGCCGCCGTGTGGCTCCTGCTACCCGACGACACCACCAACCATTTCTACGCGGCCTACCAGCCGACCCCGGACACCGCCACTATGCGCCGCGCCCGCGGCTGGGCGATGGCACGCGCCCTCGGCGGCATCCTCATCGGCGACGCCGGCGTCCACGGCCGCCCCGGCGGCAAGCCCACCTGGGGCCCGCCCGCCCACGCCGCCGTGCAACGCCTCATCGCCACAATCCACTGACCCGGCGATCGCCACTGCGTCCCACAGTCGGCGTGATCAACCATCCGGACATCGGCAGGGTCGGGCGCAGGACTTCCATGATCTCCATCACTCTGCGTAGCGCTCTGTCTGCGGCAAGAGAGTGCCCTGGTGAGCTCGGTTGGTCAGCGGTTAAGCAGTAGACGGGACACCGTACGCGCCGATAGCCTGACGTCCGGCCGTGGCATTGCGCGAGGAGGTGAGCACCGTGAACGTTGTATCGATGTGGGTGCTCCCCTCGTCGTCACGGTCTGGCGATTGATGCAGGTGTCGCCCGGGAGCGTCTGGACAAGGCACTCCCGAGAGGCGACACCCTATGGATTCTGCGCACCTGTTTAACGGCACCGGCGAGCATGCCGTTGCCACCACTCGGATTGCCGAGCGGCAATGGCACGCTCTGGAGGACGACCAGGTGGTCGGCCGCGGCGAGGTATCCCACCGTCCCGACGGGCGGCTCTTTCTCAGCATCGACGCATGGCACGAGGCGGTCTTCGACCGGCTCGCCGGCACCATGCTGGCGGACCTGCCGAGGCCGCTGTACACCGTCGTCGACGAGGCCGACCTCGACCTGATGCTCCAGTGGGAGCGAGCCGGCTTCGCACCCCGCCGCCGCGAGTGGGAGTACGTCGTGCCCACCGACCCGCGCATCACCGGACTCGGCTCGGCGCCACCCCCGCCGGGCGTGACAACGGTGGCCGTCGGCGAGGCCGAGGAGGGTCCGCTCCGCGCACTGGACCGCGTCATCCGGGACGAGATCGAAGCCACTGTCGGATGGCAGGAGATGCCGGCGGAAGTGTTGTCCGGTCCGGACGGCCCTCCCCGACCGGACCCGGCGAAGTACGCCGTGGCTGCACGGTCCGATCAATATGTGGGATTGGTACGCGTAGCGCCGCTTCCGCGGCAACCACGCATCGGTCTGATCGCGGTCCGGTCCGATCAGCGCCGCCGAGGTATCGCTCGGGCGTTACTGGCCGAGGTGCTGGGTTCGGCCCACCAGCGCGGGATCGCGACGGCGTCGGCGGACGTCAACCAGTCCAACGGCGCAGCGATCGCGCTGTTCGAAGGCGTCGGCGCCCGGCGTGCGGGCAGCAACCTGGAGTTGGTGCTCCGTTGACGTCCTCTCCTCGACCCAACCGTCCTCGAACGGAGTACTAGAAAACATGGGCAAAGCTAACGGCGGCATCCAACTCGAGGGCACCGTTCTCGAGTGTCTTCGCAACGCCACCTTCAGAGTGGAACTCCAGAACGGGCACAAGGTGCTGGCGCACATCAGCGGGAAGATCCGGAAGAACTACATCAAGATCCTGCCGTTTGACCGCGTGCTCGTGGAAATCAGCCCGTACGACCTCGACCGCGGCCGGATCCTTTTCCGCTATCGCAACTGACTACCGCATCCATCGCACCGGAACGTTCTCGGCAGGTAGGACAGGCGCCTCGCTGGGCTCACCGAGCAGACGACTCACCGACGGCCCTTTGCGCACGATCGGCGGCAGATCAGGATGCCGCGGCGCGTCATGGTCCGAGTGCTCCGCAGCGTCCGCACTGGCACCTCGTCAGCGGGGCCCACTACCCGCACGAGCAAGTACCTCGCGTGCCAAAATCCGGCATGACGATTCGCCGTGCAGTGCCCGACATCACAACCGCCGACCCAGTCGCGAGCAGCGACTTCTACCAGCTTCTGGGCTTCCGCGAGGAGATGAACCTCGGCTGGGTGGTCAACTTGGTCTCACCGTCCAACCCCACAGCCCAGGTCATCCTCATCACCAAAGATGCAGCGGCCTCCGTAAACCCCGACCTCAGCGTGGAGGTCGATGACGTCGACGCCGCCTACGAGGCGGTATGCGCGACAGGCGCAGAAATCGTGCACCCGATTACCGACGAGCAGTGGGGCGTCCGGCGCTTCTTCGTCCGCGACCCGGACGGCAAGGTGGTCAACGTCGTCAGCCACCGCTGACCGGCAGAAGGGCCAACGGCCTACCGTCCCGACAAGCCCCTCGAGTCTGGCGAGCTGGTGACTTGTGCGGAGCGCGACGTCTCCGCCGGTCAACGAGCGCCCTGAAAGCGGCTACTTATCTACTGGTGGTACGACCGCAGCCCGGCCAGGCTTGGTCGAGGTGACCGGCAGGGTCGCTCTTTCAGCGGCTGTCCACCGCGTTTTGGTGTGGCTCTCATCTGGCATGCGTCCTGCCGGTCACCGTGGCGCGGAGAGGCTCAAGAGGGGTCTGCCCAGCTCGAAGTAGCGCTGCCCTCCTCGCCGGATTCAGCCCCGGTCTGATCGAGGAGGACGAGCGTGGGACAGGTCATCATCGGTATGGAGCCGCATAAGCGGTCCGCGACCATCGAGATCATCAACGGCCGCGAGAAGGTCCTCGCGCAGGGCCGGTTCGGCACCGACCGCGACGGCTACCGGACGATGCTCAAGCTCGGCCGTCAGCACAAAGACCGGGTCTGGGCGGTGGAGGGCTGCAACGGCATCGGCCGGCACATCGCTCAACGGCTCGTCGCCGACGGCGAGACCGTGGTGGACGTGCCGGCGAAACTGTCCGCGCGGGCCCGCGTGTTCGACACCGGTCAGGGCCGTAAGACCGAACCGGTCGACGCCCACAGCGTCGCCGTCGCAGCCTTACGCAGCAAAGGTTTACGGCAGGTCACCGTCGACGACGTAACGGTTGCGTTGAGGCTGCTGGTCGACCGCCGCGACGGCCCCGGCCACGCCCGCACCGACCTGCTCAACCGCATCCACAAGCTGCTGCTGGAACTGCTGCCCGGTGGAGCGAAGAAGTTCCTGTCTGCCGCCCAGGCCCGGGCCCTGCTCAACACGATCCGGCCGCGTGATCTGGTCGGGCGCACCCGCCGCCGGCTCGCGTCCGAGTTGATCACCGAACTGGTCCAGGTCGACAAGAAGATCAAGGCCGCGGACAAGGAACTGACCGAGCTCGTCGACACCACCGGCAGCAGCCTGCAGGACCTCAACGGCATCGGCCCCTCCGGCGCCGCCCGTCTGATCGGTGACGTCGCGGACATCAGCCGCTTCACCACCCGCGGGCACTTCGCCTCCTGGAACGGCACCGCACCCCTGGACGCCTCATCCGGTGATCAGCAACGCCACCGCCTGTCCCGGGCCGGGAGCCGGCGCATCAACCGGGCCCTGCACATCATGGCCGTCGTCCAGCTACGCCACGACACCGAAGGTCGCGCCTACTACCGGCGCAAACTCGCCGCCGGCAAAACACCGATGGAGGCCATGCGCGCCCTCAAGCGACGGCTGTCCGACATCGTCTACAAGCAGATGATCAAAGACGCCAAAAAGGCCGGGACGGGCCCGGGAGGACACGTGGGGGCGACTCTTCAATCCAGCGCGGCCGATCCGATCCCCATGATCGACACTTCGGAGCAGTCACTTCCCGGACCCGCCGAGCCCCAGCCTAGAACACCACTTCTCGCCGCCTCTTGACACAGAGGGGTGCCAGATGTGTGTAACTCCGAACTCGCACGGGGACGGGCTCACTGGTCTCGCTCATCCAAGACGCGCTCCCACTCGCCGATCAAGCCGATCTCGAGCGACTCGTCCATGCGACCTTCTGCGACCGTGCCAATCGACTCCCCTGCGAAATCAACAACAGACGAGACATGGTGCGCGCCAGAGATCCGACAGATCCCGCCGAGAAGCTCCTTAACCTCATCCAAGTGGGCTCGGTCGATCGCGCGATCAATTTCCTCGTCCCACGGCGGCCGCGCTGTATAGATCGACAGCACGAACCCGAGCGAGCGACCATCACGAACATCTGATTCGTCGATTAGTTCAGGCGGCCCAAGGATCCAACGCCGACGGCTGGCCAACTGCTGAGACAACACTTGCATCGAGTTGGCGACTGAGGCGGGCACCGTTCCTTCAACCTTCGCAAC
>NZ_JBJZOG010000150.1:0-11722 GCF_047200535.1 Micromonospora mangrovicola
CGGTGGTTTCTGCCGTGTCAAACCGCTGTTTCGCGGTTTATCAGGCTTCCACCCTTTATCCGGGCACCCCGATTCGACCGACTTCCGTCGGGCGTTCCGAGGATTTCAGCAGGACGGCCGCTGCGGTTTCCCGCTCACTCGTCCGTGTCCCTGCCGGCCGATAACCTTACCCGGTCGGTTTCGCCTCGCCAAATCCGCCTCCCGGCGAACTTGGGGCACCACCCGGTTCTCAGGTTCTGCGCTCCGGCCGCTCAGGTCTTTCGCCCTGTTTCGTCCGTTCCGCGCTGACAGAGGAAAAGTTACGCGCCCAGCGGTTTGATCGTCAAATCCGCTGGGCGCGTCCCGCGTCACACTGTCGACGTACGGCTATTTGCGCAGCTCAACGCCGGCGAAGGAGCGCTTACCCCGGCGCAGCACCAGGTACCGACCGTGCAGCAGGTCCGCCGGCGACACGGTGGCGTCCACCTCGGAGATGCGGGTGTTGTTGACGTACGCGCCGCCCTCGGCGATCACCCGCCGGGCCTCCTTCATGCTCGGCACCAGGCCCGACTCCTTGAGCAGTCCGGCGACGTCCGGCAGCTCGTCGAGGTGGACCAGGCCGGCCTCGGTGAGCGCCGCGCGCAGGGTCTCCGGGGTCAGCTCGTCGAGCGCTCCCCGGCCGAAGAGCGCCTGGCTGGCTGCCACCGCCTGCGCCATCTCCCGCTCGCCGTGCACCAGGGTGGTCAGCTCCTCGGCCAGGGCGCGCTGGGCGAGCCGCCCCTGGGGGCGTTCCGCCGTGGCCTTGTCCAGCTCCTCCAGCTCCTCCCGGGAGCGGAAGCTGAAGTACCGCAGGTAGCGGGCGACGTCCCGGTCGTCGGCGTTGACCCAGAACTGGTAGAAGGCGTACGGGCTGGTCATCTCGGGATCGAGCCAGACCGCGCCGGTCTCGCTCTTGCCGAACTTGGTGCCGTCCGCCTTGGTGACCAGGGGCGTGGTGAACGCCTCCACCGGGCCGGCGCCGCGCCGACGGATGTAGTCCACGCCGGCGGTGATGTTGCCCCACTGGTCGGAGCCGCCGTACTGGAGCTGGCAGCCGTGCCGGCGGTGCAGCTCGAAGAAGTCGTTGGCCTGCAGCAGCTGGTAGCTGAACTCGGTGTAGCTGATGCCGGTCTCCAGCCGGGCCTTGACCACCTCGCGGGCCAGCATCTTGTTCACCGGGAAGTGCTTGCCGACGTCCCGGAGGAACTCGACCACAGACATCTCGCCGGTCCAGTCCAGGTTGTTGACCAGTTGGGCGGCGTTCTCCCCCTCGTACGACACGAACGGCGCGAGCTGGTCGCGGATGCGCCGGACCCAGCCGGCGATCACCTCGGGCGGGTTCAGCGTCCGCTCGGCGCTCTCCTTCGGGTCGCCGATCTGGCCGGTGGCCCCACCGACCAGCAGCAGCGGCCGGTGCCCGGCGAGCTGGAGCCGGCGGGCCATCACGACCTGCATGAGGTTGCCGACGTGCAGGCTGGGGGCGGTCGGATCGAAGCCCACATAGAAGGTGGCGCTCGGGCCGTCGAGCAGCGCGCGCAGCTCGTCGAGGCCGGTCGAGTCCTGGATCAGGCCCCGCCACAGCAGGTCTTCGGTCAGGGAGTCCCGCCCCTGCGGGAGGTTGCTGTCGGTCACGGTCACCGATTCTCCCCCATCCTCGGCCCGGGCCCGTACCGGGTTTGCCGACCGGGGGCGGCGACGTGGCCGTCGATCATGCCGGCGCGAGGTGGGGTCCGGGCGGCGGTCCGGCGCGGCGGAGGTGCGGCCGGGCACCCGTCCGGTGTCCGGACGAGCCGCGACCGCCGCCCACCGGCGCCGGGCCCGCCGCAGCCCGGACGGGGATCGGCAGGGCATGCCCTAGGCTGGCGGCGCCACCGAGCGCGAGGAGGGACCGCCGTGGAGATGCCGGACCTGACCGGGGGCTTCGTCGCCCTGCTGGGCCTGAAGTTCGACGAGGCCAGCGGGGACCGGGTGGTGATCCGCTGGCAGGTCCGCCCGGAGCTGCACCAGCCGTACGGGATCCAGCACGGCGGGGTCTACTGCTCGGTGGTGGAGACGGCGGCCAGCATCGGCGGCGCGCTCTGGCTGGGCGACAAGGGCAAGGTGGTCGGGGTGTCGAACCAGACCGACTTCCTCCGCGCGGTCCGCGACGGCGAGCTGACCGCGGTCGGCACCCCGATCCATCGGGGGCGCAGCCAGCAGCTCTGGCTGGTGGAGATCACCGACGAGAACGGCCGGCTGGTGTCGCGCGGTCAGGTGCGGCTGCAGAACCTGACCGGCTGAGCGGGCGGGCCGGGAGCGGCAGCCTGGCCGATTCGCCCGAAATGGGCGTCTAGCGCGGATATCGTCGCGTCGATGAGACCGCCCGCTCCCGACCCGACGTGAGGAAGCTGTTCGCCGCCACCCTGGGCGTCCTCTCCGCCATCGGCGGCTTCGTCGACATCGGCGACCTGGTGGCGGCGAGCCAGGCCGGCGCCCGCTTCGGGATGGCCCACGCCTGGGTGCTGCTCGTCGGCGTGGTCGGCATCTGCGCGTACGCCGAGATGGCCGGCCGGATCGCGGCGGTGAGCGGCCGGGCGGTGTTCGACCTGGTGCGGGAGCGGCTCGGGCCACGGGTGGCGCTGCTCAACCTGGTCGCCTCCTGGCTGGTCACCGTGATCACGCTCGCCGCCGAGCTGGGCGGGGTGGCCCTGGCGTTGCAGCTGGCCACCGGGCTCAGCTACCTGATCTGGGTGCCGGTGGCCGCGGTGGCGGTCTGGCTGGTGCTGTGGCGGATGCGGTTTGAGCTGATGGAGCGGGTCTTCGGCCTGGCCGGGCTGGCGCTGCTGGTCTTCGCGGTCGCGCTGTTCGCGCTCCCCACCGACTGGGCGCGGCTCGGTCACAGCGCGCTGCACGTCAGCTCCGCCAGCCAGGGCTGGTCGGTGTACTGGTTCGTGGCGGTGGCGCTGTTCGCCTCCACGGTCAGCCCGTACGAGGTGTTCTTCTTCTCCTCCGGCGGGGTGGAGGAGAAGTGGAGCGAGCGGGACCTGGCCCACGCCCGCTCGAACGTGCTGATCGGTTTCCCGGTGGGCGGGTTCCTGGCACTGTCGCTGATCGCCGTCGCCACGGTGGCGTACCACCCGTCGGGGACGTCGCTGGACACCTTGGCGCAGGTGGCCCGGCCGGTGGCGACCGCGCTGGGCGGGGCCGGGCTGGCCGTCGCGGTGCTGGCGTTCTTCGCGGTGACCTTCGGCGCCGCGCTGGAGACCGGGCTCTCCGCGGCGTACGCGGCGGCGCAGTACTTCGGCTGGCAGTGGGGCAAGCGGATCAGCCCCCGGGAGGCGGCCCGGTTCCACAGCGTGCTGCTGGTCAGTGTGCTGCTCGGGGTGCTGATGCTGATGACGACCGTGGACCCGGTGCGGCTCACCGAGTACATGCTGATCCTCAGCGCGGTGGTGCTGCCGCTGACCTACCTGCCGATCCTGGTGGTGGCCAACGACCGCAACTACCTGGGCGACCGCGTCAACGGGCGGTGGACCAACCTGCTCGGCACGCTGTTCCTGGTGCTCATCGTCGCCGCTTCGGTGGCGGCGATCCCGTTGGCGATCATCACGAGGATGGGACGATGAGGGTCCAGCTCGCCAAGCAACTGCTCGACCGCCAGATCGTGGACGTCGACGGCCGGCTGATCGGCCGGGTCGACGACATCGCGTTCGCCGTCGACGCGGAGGGCTTCCCGTACGTGGACTGCCTGCTCACCGGCCAGGGGGCGCTCGGCCAGCGGATCGGCGGCCGGATCGGGCGGCTGCTGGTGGCGTTCGCCGACCGGTTCACCGACCGGCCGCCGGTGCCGCCGCTGCGGATCCCGCTCGCCCAGGTCGCCCGCGTGGGCAGCGCGGTCTGGCTGCGCTGCCGCGGCCGTGACCTGCCGCCCTCGCCGGTGGAGACCTTCCTGCGCCGGCACCTCGTCGACCGGATCCCGGGAGCGCACCGTGCGAGCGGGTGAGCTGCTCGGCCGCACCGCGTACGACCTGCGCGGGCGGCGGCTGGGCCGGGTGGTCGACGTGGTGGTCCGCGGCGATTGGCCCCCGGAACGGCTCCGGATCACCGACGTGATCGTGGCGGGCCACTGGTGGACCCGGGTGACCAGCCGGCTGATCGGGCCCGAGCTGCACCCGTCAGGGCCGTGGCTGCTGCGCACGGCCACCCGGGTGCTGGGCCGCAGCACCTACCAGTTCCCTGCCGACTCGGTGCAGCTCCTCCCGCCGGTGCCCGGTTTCCCCTTCGGCACGCCGGGCGGGCAGGGCTGAGGCGCCGGGTCAGCTCCGGGCCCCGTCGAGCGCCGGGGCGTCGGCACCCTCGGTGTCCTCGGTGTCCTCGGTGTCCTCGGTGTCCTCGGCGGGCCGGTGGCGGCGGACCCGGCGGCGGACCCGGACCTCGGTGATGGCGTGGTGGTCGACGCCGCCGACCCCGAGGTCCCAGCCGTCCACCCGGACGGTCTCCCCCGGCACGGTGGGGATGTGCCCGAGGCAGCTGAGCACCAGCCCGGCGATGGTGGTGTAGTCGCCGGCCGGCCGGTTGGGCAGGTCGACACCGAGGTCGGTGAGGTCGTGCACGGGAAAGGTGCCGGGCAGGACCAGCGTGCCGTCGGGTTCGGTGCGGACCGAGCTGAGGTCCCGGTCGGTCTCGTCGTAGATCTCACCGACGATCTCCTCGAGGATGTCCTCCAGGGTGACGATGCCGTCGACCGCGCCGCGCTCGTCCACCACCAGGGCGATGTGCTGGCGTTCCGCCTTGAACTGGCGCAGCGCGTCGACCACCGGCAGCGAGTCGGGCAGCAGCATCGGCGGGCGGGCGATCTCGTCGACCGGCCGGTCGTCGGAGACGCCCACCAGGTCGCGCAGGTGGATCACGCCGACCGCCTCGTCCAGGCCGCCGTGCCGGACCACCGGGGCCCGGGAGTGGCCGGTCGCGGCGAGAACCAGCCGGGCGGCGTCCGCGGTCGTGCCGCTGTCCAGGGTGAAGACCTGCAACCGGGGTACGAGCACCGCCCGCAGCTGCCGGTCGGCGATCTCCACCGCGCCGGCGATGATGGTCCGCTGCTCCTTGGTGAAGCCGTGGTTGCCGGAAACGATGTCGCGCAGCTCGTCCGGGCCGATCTCGTCCGGCTGGTACTTCGGGTTCAGCCCGAAGAGGCGTACCACCAGGTCGCTGGTGGCGCCGAGGGCCCAGACGGCCGGCCGGGTCAGGGTGGACAGGAGGTCGAGCGGGCGGGCCACGACCAGCGCCCACCGCTCGGCGGACTGCATGGCGATCCGCTTCGGGGCCAGCTCGCCGAAGACCAGGGTGACGAAGGTCAGGGCCAGGGTGACCGCGACGATGGCGACCGTCTCGGCGGCGTCGCCGAGCACGCCGAGCAGCGGGACGAGCGGCTTGGCCAGGGAGACCGCCGCGGCGGCGGAGGCGAGGAAGCCGGCCAGGGTGATGCCGATCTGAATGGTGGCCAGGAACCGGTTCGGGTCCTTGGCCAGCCGGGCCAGGGTCCGGCCGCCGCGACTGGTCCGTTCCAGCCGCTGGAGCTGGCTGTCCCGCAACGAGACCAGGGCCATTTCGCTGCCGGCGAAGGCCGCGTTGACGATGACCAGAACCCCGACCAGGGCCAGTTGGCTCCAGTAGCTCTGCACGCCCGGTTCTCTCCCTCGAGCCCACCCGGGCCGGCCGCGCTGGCCGACCGGTCGCCGTCCGGGGACCGGCCGGCGTAGGCCCCTCTGTGCCCCGCCGGCGGCTCGCTGAATCCTGCCGGGACCGCCGCCGCGTCAGGCGGTCGTGGGGAGGTCCAGCACGTACGCGTCGCCCTCCGGGCGGAAGCCGAGCCGGTGGTAGTACGGGGCGACCATGCCGGGTGGGCTGACCACCCGGCGGAACCCCCGGTCGGTGAAGAGGCGGCTGCGCCGGTAGACGAACTCACCGGGGGTGAAGTCACGGAACGGCGGGGTCACGTAGTCCAGGTCGATCTGGGCGATTCCGCCGGCCTCGGCGTGCGACACCACGACGCCCACCACCTCGTCGGCGCGGACCACCAGGAAGGCCGAGCGGTCGGCGGTCGGGTCCCAGGTGAAGTCCGGGTTGAACCGGGCGATGTCGGCGGCGTGCACCCCCAGCGTGTGGGCCAGGAAGGCGTCCCCGGTACCCACCTCGACCACCTGGTAGGTCTGCTCGTCGTGCCGGGTGGCCAGCATCTTCCGCAGGTACCAGATGTTGATCACGGCGAGCACCACGTTCAGCCCGACCATGGGCAGGACCTGCACGGCGGCGTTGTAGCCGATCAGAATCAGGCAGCCGAGCAGGTTGAGGGCGCGCAGTCGAAGGATGCGCGTCTGCAGCAGCGACCAGACCAGCAGCGCGGAGCCGGCCCAGCCGACGAGTTCCAGCCAGTTCACCCGGGCGAGGGTAGCGCCCCGCCGGCCGGGGCCGGTCGGCGGGACGCACCCAACCCACCGGGGATCAACGGCCCGGGCCAGGATGCACGCCGCTCCCGCGGCGGCCGTCAGGCCGGGGTCGGTTCGGTCAGCCGCCCGTCGTCCTCGCAGTACCCGGCGCCGGTACGTGGGCAGATCCACCGGCCGTCACCCTTCGCGACGAGCGGCTCGCCCGCCCGGCCCACCCAGCCGACCCGGCGGGCGGGCACTCCGGCCATGAGCGCGAAGTCGGGGACGTCCCTGGTGACCACCGCGCCGGCAGCGATCAGTGCCCACCGACCGATCGTGACGGGCGCCACGCAGACGGCCCGCGCTCCGATCGCCGCACCCTCGCCGACCACCACACCGACCGCGGTCCAGTCGTCGCCGCTCTTGAGCCGCCCCTCGGGGGTGACCGAGCGCGGGTACTCGTCGTTGGTGAGCACCGCGGCCGGCCCGACGAAGACGCCATCGGCCAGTTCCGCCGGCTCGTACACGAGGGCGTAGTTCTGCAGCTTGACGTTGTCGCCCAGGCGGACGCCCGGCCCGACGTACGCGCCGCGACCGATGACGCAGTTCTCGCCGACCGAGGCGTGCTCGCGGACCTGCGCCAGGTGCCAGACGCGGGTGCCGGGACGGATGGTGGCCCGTTCGTCCACATCGGCCGTCGCGGCGATCCGCACCCCGTCGCGCGGCGCCGCGTGGGCGTCCGTCATCTCTCGTTCCTTTCCGATACGGCGATCTTTCGCAGAAAGACGGTAGACGTTCGGCAACAAGGCCAATGTCAGAAAGCTGACCCGGTGGCCGCAGAAGGAGCCATTCGAGGAGGTCGGGCAACCCAAACGGACCGGTCGACACCGGCGACACCGGCGGAATTCCGGGTCGGCGCTGGCGTACGAGAGGACGACGTCGATAGCTTGCCGAATGGACGTCACCACCAACGCGCCCCGTCAGCGAATGGTCCTGTCCTGACTAGCGAAACGGACATCCGTGAACTCATCGCACGCTGCCGCCGAGGAACCGATCGGTGTGGCCGTCATCGGCGCCGGTTACTGGGGGCCGAATCTTGTCCGCAACTTTCAGACCTCCGCCGAATTCCGGCTGCGCTGGCTCTGCGACCTCGATGTGCGCCGGGCCCAACGGGTGCTCGGTGACTACTCGACGGTCCGGGCGACCGACGACCTGACCACGGTGCTGGCCGACGACGACGTGCACGCGGTGGCCATCGCCACCCCGGCCGGTACCCACCTCGAGGTGGCGATGGCGGCGCTGCGCGCCGGCAAGCACGTGCTCGTGGAGAAGCCGCTCGCGGCCGGTGTCGCGCAGGGGCGCGAGCTGGTGGCGGAGGCGCAGCGGCGGGGTCTGTCGCTGATGTGCGACCACACCTACTGCTACACACCGGCGGTGCTGCGCATCCGCGAACTGCTGCGCGGCGGGGAACTGGGCGAGCTGCAGTACCTCGACTCCGTACGGATCAATCTCGGGCTGGTCCAGCGCGACATCGACGTGATGTGGGACCTGGCGCCGCACGACCTGTCGATTCTCGACTTCATCCTCCCGTCCGGCGTGGCCCCGGTCTCCGTCGCCGCACACGGCGCGGACCGGATCGGGGCGGGACGGGCCTGCGTCGCCTACCTGACGCTGCACCTCAACACCGGTGCGATCGCGCACATCCACGTCAACTGGCTCTCCCCGGTGAAGATCCGGACCGCGATCATCGGCGGGTCGAAGCGCACCCTGGTCTGGGACGACCTCAACCCCAGCCAGCGACTCTCGATCTTCGACCGCGGAGTGGACGTGGCCTCGGCGGAGGAACTCGGCGACGAGCAGCGCCGGGAGATGCTGGTGTCGTACCGCTCGGGCGACATGGTGGCGCCGGCGCTGACGGAGCGGGAGGCCCTGCGCACCATGGTCGAGGAGTTCGCGCGGTCGATCCGGACCGGCGCGCCCGCCCTGACCGACGGCCGGTCGGGTCTGCGGGTGATGGCCATTCTGGAGGCTGCCTCGCGCAGCCTCGCCGCGGGCGGAACAGTGGTCGATCTGAGTGAATGGACGGAAGTGGGCGGGCGAGTGAGCGAACCTGGTGCGGCAATGACGCAGGGCGGCGCGGAGCGAAGCGGAGCAACGGCATGAGCGCGGTGGAGACAGCCGGGGCACGGGCACTGGTCACCGGCGGCGCGGGCACCATCGGCTCCCATGTCGTCGACCAACTGGTCGCCAGCGGCGCGGCCGAGGTCGTCGTCCTGGACAACTTCGTCCGGGGCCGGCGGGAGAACCTCGCCCGAGCCCTGCCGCACGGCAGTGTCCGGCTCGTCGACGGGGACATCCGCGACGTGGCGCTGGTGCACGAGCTGACCCGGGGCATGGACCTGGTCTTCCACCTCGCCGCGATCCGCATCACCCAGTGTGCCGAGGAGCCCCGGCTGGCCAACGAGGTGCTGGTCGACGGGACCTTCAACGTGCTGGAGGCGGCGGCCGCCGCTCGGGTCCGCAAGGTCGTCCTCTCCTCGTCGGCCTCCGTGTACGGGCTCGCCGACGAGTTCCCGACCAACGAGCGGCACCACCCCTACCACAACGACACGTTCTACGGCGCGGCGAAGGCGTTCAACGAGGGCATGTTGCGCAGCTTCCACAGCATGTACGGCCTGGACTACGTCGCCCTGCGCTACTTCAACGTCTACGGTCCCCGGATGGACATCCACGGCCTCTACACCGAGGTCCTGATCCGGTGGATGGAGCGGATCGAGTCGGGGGTCCCCCCGCTGATCCTCGGCGACGGCCGGCAGACGATGGACTTCGTGCACGTCGCCGACATCGCCCGGGCCAACATCCTGGCCGCCCGCGCGGATGTCACCGACGAGGTGTTCAACATCGCCAGCGGCACCGAGACCAGCCTCCGGGAGCTGGCTCAGGCGCTCAGCGACGTGATGAAGTCCGACCTTGCCCCCGAGCACGGTCCGGCTCGCGCGGTCAACGGGGTCACCCGCCGGCTGGCCGACACCACCGCCGCGGCGGAGAAGCTGGGCTTCCGCGCCGAGATCGGCCTGCACGAGGGGCTTCAGGGGCTCGTCGACTGGTGGCGGGCGGAGAAGTGAGCGCCGCCCGCATCCCGGTGATGATCCCCCGCCTCGGCGAGGAGGAGGCACAGGCCGCCGCGGAAGCGGTGCGGTCGGGCTGGGTGGCCCAGGGGCCACGGGTGGCCCGGTTCGAGCAGGAGTTCGCCGCGCTGGTGGGTGCCGGCCACGGGGTGGCCGTCAGCTCCTGCACGACCGCGCTTCACCTGGCGCTGGTGGTGCTGGAGATCGGCCCGGGCGACGAGGTGATCGTGCCGTCGTTCTCGTTCATCGCCACTGCCAACGCGGTGCGCTACGTCGGTGCCACCCCGGTCTTCGCCGATGTCGACATCAGCACCGGCAACCTGACGGTGGCGACGATCGACGCGGTGCGCACGCCCCGCACCCGGGCGGTGATCGCGGTCCATCAGGGCGGTGTGCCCTTCGACGTCGTCGCGCTGCGCGACGCCGCCGACCGCTGGGGGGTGTCGCTGGTCGAGGACGCCGCCTGCGCCGCCGGCTCGACCGCGTACGGGCGGCCGGTCGGCTCCGGCGCGACGGTCTCGGCCTGGTCGTTCCATCCGCGCAAGCTGCTGACGACCGGCGAGGGCGGAATGGTCACCGTTGACGATCCGGAGTGGACCGTCCGGCTGCGCCGGTTGCGTGAGCACGGCATGAACGTCTCCGCGGCCGACCGTCACGCCAGCGCTCAGCCGCTGCTGGAGGCATACCTGGAGACCGCCTTCAACTACCGGATGACCGACATCCAGGCGGCGATCGGTCTCGTGCAGCTCGGCCGCCTCGCGGAGCTGGTGCGTCACCGGCGTGCGCTCGCGGCGCGCTACCACGAGCTGCTCGCGGACATCGAGGGTCTGGCCCCGGTTCGCGACCCCGGGTACGGCGAGACCAACTTCCAGTCATTCTGGGTGCTGATCGACCCGGAGTACGGAACGGGCCGCGACCAGGTGCTCGCCGAACTGGCCGCCACGGGAGTGTCGGCCCGACGGGGCATCATGGCCGCCCACCTGGAGCCGGCCTACGCCGACGTGGCGTCCGAGCCGCTGCCGGTGACCGAGCGGCTGACCCGCGACTCGCTCATCCTGCCGCTGCACCACGCGCTGACCGAGGACGACCAGGACCACATCGTGGCCGTGCTACGCAAGCTGGCGGGCCGGTAGGCCCAGTCGTCACGGGGTTGTCGAACCCCGGGCGGGCCCGCCCGCCGCGCCAAACTCGACCGGATCGAGCACGTCCTGGACCGCTTCCTCGACCGGACATTCGCGTTCGACGAGTTCGGCCCGCTCGGCATCCGCCCCACCGCCGGCTGCAGCTGGGCCGAGCAGGGACGGCCCGACCGACTCCCGGCGACCTACAAGCGCACCCACGGCGTGACCTACTTCCACGGCTGCTACTCGATCGGCGACGACACCCTGCGGGGCATCAACCGCCGCCGGAAGGGCACCGCGAACACCCTCGCCGCACTCCGTTCGATCCGCGCCGCCCGCCCCGAAGGCGCCCCGGTCTACGTGATCCTCGACGACCTGTCCGCCCACAACGGCAGGAAGATTCTGCGCTGGGCGAAGAACAACAACGTCCACCTGTGCTCCACGCCCAGCAACGCGTCCTGGGCGAACCCGATCGAGGCGCACTTCGGACCGCTGCGGCGGTTCACGCTCGCCAACTCGAACTATCCGAACCACGCGGTCGAGACCCGCGCGCTGCACGCTTACCTGCGCTGGCGCAACGCGAACGCCCGCCATCCCGACGTCCTGGCCGCCCAACGCAAGGAACGCGCGCGCATCCGCAGCGAAAAGGGCCTTCGCTGGGGAGGAAGGACATTCACCGAAGCGGCGTGCACGATCTGCCCTCTCCAGGGTCGCTCACCCGAAGGCCTCGACCGGCACGCGGACGATGCCCTCGGTCCAGTGGTCCTCATCGAGGTCGTACTCTCCGATCTGGAAGCAGTCTGGCTCGTCGGCGAAGCCCGGTAGAAGACGCGCGCGGCGGATCCGCTCTTCGACCACGGCCTCGGAGGAGTAGATGCCGAGCAGCTTGACGTCGTCGCCGTCCTGCTCGTTGATGAACACGCCCTCGTCGTCGAGGTGAATCGTCTCGTCGTTGGGGCCGGCTTCGTTCTGGTGGCTGATGTGCCAGAGGGGATAGACCTTCACGGGCGCAGGCGACCCCGGGCCCATCCGGTGAACGTTCCCGGTCAGA
>NZ_JBJZOG010000151.1:0-11656 GCF_047200535.1 Micromonospora mangrovicola
GCTCACCGGGCCACCCCCATCTCGGCGATCTCGTCGCGATAGATGCGCTCGCGGGCAGCCTCCGGCAGGTGGCAGGCGACCAGGTGACCGGCCTCCCCGGTCAGACCCAACTCCGGCACCTCACCGCGGGACCGACCGCCGGTACGACCGGCGTAACGACACCGCGGATGGAACGCACACCCCGACGGCAGATTGATCAGACTCGGCGGATTACCCGCGATCGGCACCAGATCCGCGTCCGCGGCACCGTGCAACGACGGCACACTCGACAACAACCCCCACGTGTACGGATGCTGCGGCCGCCGCAACACCTGCTCCACACTCCCGTGCTCGACCGCCCGACCCCCGTACATCACCAACACGTCATCAGCCACCTGAGACACCACACCCAGGTCATGCGTGATCAGAACGATCGCCGACCGGAACTCCGCCTGCAGATCCGCCAACAGATCCAAAATCTGCGCCTGCACCGTCACGTCCAACGCCGTCGTCGGCTCATCCGCGATCACCAGATCCGGATCGTTCACCAACGCCATCGCGATCATCGCCCGCTGCCGCATACCCCCGGAAAACTCGTGCGGATACTGCTCGAACCGCCGCCCCGGCTGCGGAATCCCCACCCGCCCCAACATGTCCACCGCCCGCGACCGCGCCTCCCGCCTACCCGCCCGCGGATGATGCACCCGATACGCCTCAGCAATCTGCCGCCCCACCGTGAAGTACGGATGCAACGCCGACAACGGATCCTGAAAAACCATCGCCATGTCCCGGCCCCGCAGCCGCCGCACCTCCTCCTCCGCCAACCCGACCAACTGGCGGCCACCCACGACAATCTCTCCACCGATGCTCGCCCGCTTCGCGTCATGCAGACCCAGCACCGCCAGCGACGTCACGCTCTTACCCGACCCCGACTCCCCCACGATCCCGAGCGTGCGACCCCGCTCCACCGAGAACGACACCCCGTCCACCGCACGCACCACACCGTCCTCGGTGTCGAAACGCACCCGCAGATCCCTGACCTGGAGATACGGACCCTCGCCGGGGCGCTGCACCGGAAGCTGCACCATGTCGATTCCTCCCGTCAGCCCAGCCGGACCCGCGGGTCGATGACCGCGTAGAGCACGTCGACCACGATGTTGGCGACCACGATGAAGACCGCGGCCAGCAGCACGGTGGCCATGACCACCGGCAGGTTGAGCAGTTGTACCGCCTCCACGGTGGCCTTGCCGAGCCCCTGGAGGCCGAAGATCGTCTCGGTGATGAACGTGCCGCCGAGGCTGGTTCCGATGTCCAGGCCGGCGATGGTGACGATCGGGGTGATCGCGGCGCGCAGCGCGTGCCGGGTGTGCACCTGCCGTGCCGTCAGTCCCTTCGCCCGGGCGGTCCGGACGAAGTCCTCGGACAGCGTCTCCAGCATCTGCGCCCGGGACAGCCGGGCGTAGAGGGCCGAGTTGAGGAAGCCGAGCGTCATCCAGGGCAGCAGCAGCCCCTGCGCCCACCGGGCCGGGTTCTCGCTCAGCGGGGTGTAGCTGGGGAACGGCAGCAGCCCGGTGGCGTACACCAGCAGGTAGAGCAGGATCAGGCCGAAGAAGTAGACCTGCATGGACGCCCCGGCCAGCGTCACACCGATCGCGGCCCGGTCGAGGACCGTCCCGCGACGTAGCGCGGACACCATGCCCAGCGAGACGCCCAGGGTCAGCCAGAGCACCGCCCCGCCGAGAACGATGCTGAAGGTCACCGGCGCGCGCTGGGTGATGATCCGGGTGACCGGTTGGTTGTTGCGGAACGAGTAGCCGAGGCAGGGCGCCGGGCAGTCCTGCCGGAAGTCCCCCGAGCCGTACGTGCGGCCGACGACGATGCCCTTGACGAAGTCGGCGTACTGGCGGGGCAACGGCTGGTCGATGCCGAGCCGCCGCTCGACCTGCGCGATGTCCTCCGCGGTGCAGTTCTTGCCACACATCACCTTGGCCGGGCTGCTCGGGACGGCGAAGAAGAGACCGAAGGTGACCAGGCTGATCACGGCGAGGGTCACCCCGGCGACGAGCAGCCGCCGGACGACGAAACGGAACACGGGAGCACCTCCCCGGTGGCGGTGGGGGCGGGCCGGAACGACCCGCCCCCACGGGCGGTCACTTCTTCACATAGATGCCGTTGAGCGAGATGATGCCGAAGGCGTCGCTGAGGAAGGCGTTGCCGACCTTCGAGCCGTGCAGCTCGTAGGTGGCGTCGTAGTAGCACGGCACGACCGGCGCGTACTCCTTCATGATCTTCTGGTCGAGGGCCGTCCACCCGGCGTCCTGCTCGGCCGCGGGCAGGGCGCGGACCCGGTCGATCTCCGCGCTGACCGCCGGTTCGTCGAGGTACGAGTTGTTGTTGTTGCCCTCGGCCACGATCTCGCGGCCGTCGTAGAGCGGCGGGATGATCGTGGAGCCGGTCGGCCAGTCCGAGCCCCAGCCGGTCAGGTAGATGTCGTACGGGTTGTTCTTCCGGCCGATCTCGTCGTAGTAGCTGCTGTTCTCGATCGGCTTCATCACGATGTCGAAGCCCATGTCGGTGAGGTTCTTGCGCAGCGCCTCGGCCTGCTGGGTGCGCAGTTCGGTGTTGGAGTGGGCGAGCACGAGCTTCGGGCGCTTGCCGGCGAGCAACTCGGTGACCCTGGCCTTGTCACCGTTGACCGGAGCGTTGAACACGTCGTACTTCTGGAAGCCGGCGGTGGTCGGCGACATCAGCGTGCTGGCCGGGGAGCCGGCCGCCTGGCCGCCGAGCGCCTTGAGCAGGGCGTCCTTGTCCACGGCGTAGTTGAGCGCCCGGCGCACGTTCAGGTCGGTGATCCGCTGGGTGTTGATGCTGAGCACCCAGGTGTACTGCGTCGGACCCTTCACCACCCGCTCGACGACCCCGGCGGCGGTGGTCCGGGGCAGCACCGCCGGCGGCACGTCCAGCCAGGTCAGCGCCGCCTGGTCGGCCGGGGCGTCGGCGACCAGCCGCTCGGCGATCTGGGCCTGCTCCAGGCCGAAGGTGACCCGGACGGCGTCCGGGTAGGCGTTGCGCAGGGGATCGGTCTTCGGGTCCCAGTTCGGGTTGCGCTCCAGCTCCAACGCCACATCCCGCTCGTACGACCTGACCTTGTACGGGCCGGAGGAGAAGGGGCGCAGGTCGTAGTTGGCCCGGGTGTCCTTGGCCGCGGGCACCGGGGCGGTGGTGGGCAGTGCCGCCGCGTACGGCAGGTCGCAGTGCGGCTGCGCGAACGTGAACCGGATGGTCCGGTCGTCGGGCGTCTCGATGCCGTCCGGCGTCGCCTTGCCACCGTCGTACGGGCCCTTGTAGGTGGCGTTGTACGCGCCACCCGGGTAGAGCCACTGCTGGAGATAGTGCGGCCCCTCGTTGAGGTTGGGCGCGAACGAGCGGGCGATGCCGTACGCGACGTCCTTGCTGGTGACCGCGGAGCCGTCCTCGTACTTCACCCCTTCGCGGAGGGTGAACTCCCAGACCTTGCAGTCGGAGTTGACGTCCCGGCCGGGGTTGGTGGCCAGGTCACCGACGAGCAGCAGCTTGCCGCTGCCGTCCTCCTTGTAGCCGTTGAGCGACCGGTAGAGCTGCCCACCGGCCACCTGCTGCGTGTTGACGTAGTTGCGGGCCGGGTCCAGGTGTTCGAAGTCGGAGTTCTGCATGACGGTGAGCGTGCCGCCGGGGGTGGCCCCGTCGACCGCCCTGGCGGGACCCTGGTTGTCGGCCGCCTCGTAGGAGATCGAGCCGGTCTGGGTCTTGGTCTTCTCGTTGCCGCCGCCTCCCCCGTCGGTGGTGGGGCTGCAACCGGCGGCGATCAGCGCCGCCGCGAGGACACCGGTCAGTGTCCGGGTTCGTGCTCGCACGGTGTGTGCTCCCTTCTCGCCCGGCGGCGCCCGCCGGGCGTGTGAACGGCCGGGGGGTTACCGGGTCGACCGGGGATCCAGCGAGTCGCGCAGGGCGTCACCGAAGAGGTTGAACGCCAGGACCAGCAGGAAGATCGTCAATCCGGGGAACAGGGTGTACCAGGGGTCGCTGGCCACGTAGCCGATGCTGTTGTAGATCATCCGACCGAGGTCGGGCGTCGGTTCGGTGACGCCGACGTTGACGAAGGCCAGCGCGGCCTCGATGGCGATGAACTGCGGAACGTTCAGCGAGACCGTGACCAGGATCGGCGCCCAGATGTTCGGCAGCAGCTGCCGGAAGAGGATGTGCCCGGTGCCGGCGCCGGCGGCCCGGGCAGCCTCGACGAACTCCCGCTCGCGCAGGGAGATCACCTGGCCACGGACCAGCCGCGCGGTGTACGTCCAGCTGAACAGGCCGAAGGTGGCGACGATCAGGGCGACCCGGAAGGCCGGCGGCGGCGCCTCCCGCTCGGAGTAGAAGCGGTCCTGGAGGATCGGGATCACCGCGAGGGCGAAAATGAGGAACGGAAATGCCAGGGTGAGGTCGATCAACCAGTTCACCGTGCTGTCCAACCAGCCGCGCGCCCAGCCGGCCACCACCCCCACGGCGACGCCGACGAAAGACGCCAGCAGGGCCGAGGCGAACGCGATGAACAATGACGTACGGAGGCCGTAGACCAGCTGCAGCAGGATGTCCCGCCCACTGCCCGGTTCAAGGCCCAGCCAGTGTCCGGAACTGATGCCGCCCGCGTATCCGGCGGGCATTCCGAAGTCGTTGAGGCGGTCGACGAACTTGTCCGTCGGGTCGATCCCGGTGAGCCAGCCCAGCAGCGGCGCGCAGAGCGCGACACCTGCGGCGACGAGCAGCGTCAGCCCGCTGGTCCGGGCGGTCCGGTCCCGCTTGAGCCGCAGCCAGGCGAGCTGATTGGGCGATCGGCCGACGATCTGCGGCCGGCCGGCCGCCGCCGGCGGATCGACCGCCACTGCGCGGACCGGAGCCGCCGGATCGGTGTCGGCACTCGGGGATGGTGGCTGGGACAGGTCGCTCATGAGGATCCCTCCCGACGGCGACGAATACGTCCTTCCACCCGACGGTAAACCGCCGTTGAACGGCGAAATGAATCGTTCCGATAACGGCCGGATCGGTTGTCGGGCATCGACAACGATCCGATTTACCGAATGACTCGGTGCAATAACGGAACCATCCGGTTGTCAGCCTTCCCGACCATTGTGCGGCCGGATCAGAAATGCGCGGGACCGAGATGTCGCTCCGGTTGTCAACCGTTCGGACATTCCGACTCACCGACGATCAGGGCCGGTGTCGGCGGCAATCGGGCGGCGTAACACTTCGTGACGCTGCGCGTTCACACCGTGCACCTAGGGTTCTCGGCGGCCCGGTTCGCACGACGCCCGGGTCGCCACCGGCCCCGACCCGGGCCCCGACGGAAGGACACCACCATGCCCTTCGCCCGACGTACCGCCGCGCTGGCCGCGGTCGCCGCGCTCGGCGTACCCGCCGCCCTGGCCGCCCCGCAACCCGCGGCGGCGGTGCCCCGTCCTGGACCGGAGACGCCGTCGGTGCTGCTGCTCTCCGTCGCCGGCGCCGGCGATTTGCGCTCCACCGTGCTGGTCTGCGGTCCGGCCGGCGGGCTGCACCCCGATCCGGTGACCGCCTGCCGCCTCGTCGCCCGCGTCGACGGGGACCTCGACGTGCTGGCCGTGAACCTGGAGCCGTGCACGCGGGAGTACGCGCCGCTGACCGCACGGGCCGTCGGCTTCTGGCAGGACCGGCCGGTGACGTACAGCCGGACCTTCGACAACCGGTGCCTTCTGCACCGTGTCACCGACGCGCTGTTCGACTTCTGAGGCCGAGACGCGAAGCCCGCCGGGCGCGGGCGCCGCGCCTCGGCTCAGCGGTTCATCGAGACGGACATCCGGTCGAGGTACATGATCTCGGCGGCGAACGCCGCCAGCGCCACCACCACGCCGAGCGCGATCGCCGGGCCGGGCGACACCCCGCCCAGCCCGGCGAGCAGGGTGACGCCGAGCCCGAGCAGCAGCGCGGTGACCACGCCGACCAGGGCGGCGGCGGTCAGCAGCAGGTGCCAGCGGCCGGGGCGGGTGCCCACCGCGGCCCAGGCCGCCCGCGGGCCGCCCCCGCTGGTCACCGCGTCGGCGAAGAAACCCTCGTCGCCGTCGAACCGCCGGTGGTAGTACGCGCGGATGCGCTGGATCCGCTGCAGGTCCAGCGAGTTCTCCACCATGTTCTGGGCCAGCCGGGCGAAGGTGAGCAGCCCGGTGACGATCAGGGTCGGCAGCACCGCGCCGAGGTACGGCCGCAGCAGGTGGCCGGTGTTGGAGACGAAACCGAGGCCGATCAGCGCGGCCGAGAGCATCGACAGGAAGACGGTCGCCCGCCCCACCGACTCGGCGATGGTGGCGCTGCGCGAGGTCTGGAGCACGAAGTGCTCCGTGGTGAGGGCGGTGAGCAGGCCCTGCTCCCGCGCGTCCTCGTCCATGCCGCCGCCCTTCCCGGTCACCGTCACCATACGGAGCCGGACCGCGTCCCGGGGCGGAACCCGGGACCGGCCGGCCGGCGCGCAGGTGCGCGACGGGGATGCTCGCGCCGAGCACCCGGGTGCCCGACCCGGTCGGCCCCGACGTTCCACGGAGTCCCTCGCCGAGCGGTACGTCACCGCTCGCGCACCCGCGGGCCCGGGTTCCCGGCGGGGGCGGACAATGGTCCGGGGGCGCCCGGGTGGACGGCGGGCAGGACGACGGGAGCGACGTGTCGGAGACGGTTGAGCAGCCGCCGGTGGCCGGGGCCGGACGCGAACTGGTCGCCGACTGCTCCCGCTGCTTCGGCATCTGCTGCGTCGCACCGGCGTTCGCCGCCTCCGCCGACTTCGCAATCGACAAGCCTGCCGGCCGGCCCTGCCCGAACCTGGGCGCCGACTCGCGCTGCGGCATCCACCAGGACCTGCGGCAACGCGGCTTCCCCGGCTGCACGGTCTTCGACTGTTTCGGCGCCGGCCAGCACCTGGCGCAGGGCACCTTCGGGGGGCGGGACTGGCGCACCGACGCAAGCCTCGCACGGCGGATGTTCGACACCTTCGCTGTGCTGCGTCCGCTGCACGAGCTGCTCTGGTACCTGACCGAGGCGCTCGCGCTGACGCCGGCCGGACCGCTCCGTGACGACCTGGCCGCCGCCTTGGCGGAGACCGGGCGGCTCACCGACGGTACCCCGGACGAACTGCTGGGGGTCGACGTCGACGCGCACCGGGACCGGGTCAACGGGTTGCTCTCCCGGGCCGGCGAGCAGGCCCGCGCCGGTCGGGCGGGCGTGGACCGGCGCGGGGCGGTGCTGATCGGGGCGGACCTGCGCCGGGCCGGCCTGGCCGGGGCGAACCTGCGCGGCGCCTGCCTGATCGGGGCGGACCTGCGCGGCGTGGACCTCGGCGCGGCCGACCTGACCGGCGCGGACCTGCGCGGGGCCGACCTGCGCGGGGCGGACCTCGGGCGGTGCCTGTTCGTGCACCAGTCCCAGCTCGACGCGGCCCGCGGCGACCAGCGGACCGTCCTGCCGCCCCGGCTGCGCCGCCCGGCGCACTGGTCCCTGACGGTCACCCCGGCGCGCTTCCCCGCCGTCCCGCCGTCGGCCGGGCGGTCCACGGGCGGCCGGCCGCCCCCCGGCCGGGCGGCAGGGCGTCGCCGACGCTGACTTCCGCAACCCGCCCGCCGGGCTGCCCGGACCCTCGTGATCGACTCCGGTTGCGGCAACCCGGGGTGTCCGGGCGTCTGGAGGGCCCGACCTGCCGCAGGACGAGTGGATCACCTGGCACGGCACGTTTCAGGGCAGCCGGCCCGGGTAGGCGGCACTGAGGCATGGAAGGGGGGCGGACGGGTGGGATATCGGGCACGACAGAGCGAGCAGCCGGTGGACCCCGCGCACGCCGAGGACGAGGCCGGCCAGGCCCGGTTGGTGCAGGTGGAGGCGGACACCGACGTGCCGGCGCCGAAACCGGGCGCGCCGAAACCGGACGAGGTGACCGAGGACGACGGGTCGGGTATGGCCGGCGGCGCGTCGGGCAGCAGCTCCGGCGGATCGAGCATGCCGACCCATCCGGACGCCCCCCGCTGAGCACGCGTTTGCCCCCGGCGAGCGCGGGCAGGAGTGCCACATGACGAGTCAAGAGTCCTTCGGCCGGGCGCCCACCGACGAACCCGACGGCGCCACCGCGTACGAGGCGTCGCTGCGCCCGCCGGGCGAGTCCCTGCACAGCACCGACGACACCGGCGACGACTTCGCCGATCTGCCGGCGGAGGAGGCCCGCCCCGCCCGGGAGACGAGCCGGGCCGGTTACGACGTCGCCGACGTCTCCGGTACCGGCGACCCGGCCGTCGAGGGATACCCGGCCGTCGAGGAGTGACCCAGCGCCGGCCGGGGGCTTTCCAGACCTGCGGAGGCGGCCGGGCTCACCGCCGCCCGGTCAGCGGGCGGCCACCGCCCCGGCCCGCGCCTCCGCCATCCCACGGTTGGCCAGCGCGTCGGCCCGCTCGTTCTCCGGGTGTCCGTTGTGGCCCTTCACCCACAGCCAGGTGACCTCGTGCCGGGCGCAGGCGGCCTCCAGCCGCTGCCACAGGTCGGCGTTCTTGACCGGCTGCTTCGCCGACGTCACCCAGCCGTTGCGCTTCCAGCCCGCCAGCCAGCCGGTGATGCCGTTGCGCACGTACGTGCTGTCGGTGTGCAGGCGTACGGTGACCGGCCGGGTCAGGCTCTCCAGCGCCTGGATCGCGGCGGTCAGCTCCATCCGGTTGTTGGTCGTCGGAGTCGCCTCGCCACCGCACAGCTCCCGCTCGTGCCCGCCCCAGCGCAGC
Source organism: Micromonospora mangrovicola (assembly GCF_047200535.1). Taxonomy (NCBI): domain Bacteria; kingdom Bacillati; phylum Actinomycetota; class Actinomycetes; order Micromonosporales; family Micromonosporaceae; genus Micromonospora; species Micromonospora mangrovicola. The sequence goes on from NZ_JBJZOG010000151.1 coordinate 8,790, forward strand.
ACCGCCCCCCAGCCGCCGGGCCCGGGATTCCCGCTGCACGCCCCGTCGGTCCAGATCTCCACGACCCTGCCGGTCACCGCCTCCGCCATGCCGGCAACCTACCCGGTACGCCCGGCCGCGGGACCATCCGGCCCGCCGGCCGCGCACGCCGACAGCGGCGGTGATCCCTCCCCGGTATCCTTCCGCCATGATCGACTCGGACTCGGGCCTCGACGACGCCGGGGTTGCGGTGGCCGCGGCACAGGCCGGCGCGGACGTGGTGCGGCAGATGTACGGCCAGCGGCTCCCCCGCATCGACAAGGGGGCCGGGGACTTCGCCACCGCCGCCGACGTGGAGGCGGAGAAGAGCATCCTGCGCGTCATCCGCGCCGCCCGGCCCGACGACGGGGTGCTCGGCGAGGAAGGCGGGCAGCAGGGCGCCTCCGCCGCAGCGCGCCGGTGGTTGGTGGATCCGCTCTGCGGCACGTTGAACTACGCCGTCGGCAACATGCTCGTGGCCGTCAACGTGGCGCTGCGCGAGGGGCCGGCGGCGGTTGCGGACCCGTTCGGTGCCGAGACCTACTTCACCGACGGTGCGACCGCCTGGGTACGGCGCGACGGGGTCGACGTGCCGCTGGCCCCCACCCCCGCCACCCGGCTGGTGGACGTCAACCTGGACCCGCCGTTTCCGAGCGCGCCCGGATTCCGGGCCGTGGACCTGCTGGCCCACCCCGGGTTCGGCGAGCGGTTCCGGCCCCGGGTGGTGTCCACGACGCTGGCGCTGGCCTGGGTCGCGGCCGGCAAGCGCGCCGCGTACGTCACCGACGGCGGCGACCTGTCCGGCAGCGTGCACTTCGCCGCCGGCATCGCCCTGTGCCGGGCCGCCGGCTGCGTGGTCACCGGGATCGACGGCGCCCGGATCGGGCCGGGCGGGCGTGGGCTCGTGGTGGCCGCGGACACCGACACGCACGGACATCTGATGGAACTGATCCGCGGCCGGAGCTAATCCCCGCGACAACCGGGAGCCGGTCCGGCAGAGTGGCTGATCATGGACGGACGCTGGGACGGCCTGCGGGCCGAGGTACGCGCCACGATCGACGACCTGGTCGCCTCCGGTCGGGAGGCCGGCGTGCAGGTCGCCGCCTACCTGGACGGCGCGCCGATCGTCGAGGAGCAGGGCGGCCTGGCCGACACCACCACCGGCCGCCCGCTGACCGTCGACACCCCGATCCACGCGGTCTCCACCGGCAAAGGGCTGACCAGCACCGTGGTGCACGTGCTGGCCGAGCAGGGCCGGCTCGACCCCGACCTGCGCATCGCCGAGGTGTGGCCGGAGTTCGCCCGGCACGGCAAGGACGCCATCACCCTGCGGCACGCGCTCACCCACACTGCCGGGTTGCCCGCGCTGCCGGCAGACGTCACGCCGGAGGACTTCACCGACTGGGACCGGATGTGCGCGCTGATCGCCGACGCGCGCCCGCTGTGGGCGCCGGGCGAGCGGCTGGCCTACCACGCGTGGACGTTCGGCTGGATCGTCGGGGAGGTGGTCCGGCGTACCACCGGCCGGCCGATCTCGCAGGTCCTCGCCGAGAAGGTGGCCGGGCCGCTCGGGGTGGCCGGGGAGCTGTTCCTCAGGGTGCCGGAGGCGGACCTGCCCCGGCTGGCCCGGCTGGAGGACGCCGGCCTGGCCGCCCTGATGACCTGGGCCGGGGCGAACCTGCCGAACTTCGACGCGGTGGCCCCGGCCGCCGTGCGTCCCGACGCGACCATCGGCAGCCGCCGCGACGTGCTGCGGGCCGACGTGCCGGCGGTCGGCACCGTGACCGCCCGGGCGGTCGCCCGGATGTACGCGGCGCTGGTCGGCCCGGTCGACGGCGTGCGGCTGATCTCGCCGGCCCGGCTGAGCGAGGTGTCCGCGGTGGCGGTCCGCGCAGAGGAGTGGGTGTTCGGGCAGGAGACGGCCTTCGGCCTGGGGTACGCGGTGGACGACGACGGCTCGTTCGGCACGGCGGGCAGCGGCGGCAGCCTCGCGTTCGCGTACCCGCAGCTGGGGCTGGCTGTGGCGGCGGTGCGCAACCGGCTCGGTGCGGGCGACGGCGACCCGATGGAACAACTGCGCACGCTGGTCCGCGACCGGGTGGCCGGCGAAGTCCGCCGGTGGCGGACTGTCGAAACCGGCGCCGGCCGTTCGTACAGGGGGTGAACGGCCGGCACCGGGCCGGCTCGGCCCGCGGGGAGCGGCATGCGCAGGATCATCGTCACCAACAACGTCAGTGTCGACGGGGTGATGCAGGCACCGGGGCGTCCCGACGAGGACACCCGGGACGGCTTCACCCGGGGCGGCTGGGCACTGCCCTACCAGGACGCGGTGCTCGGCCGGAAGATGGGCGAGGGCATGGCCTCGACCGGTGCGCTGCTGCTCGGCCGGCGAACCTATCTGGACTTCGCCGGCTACTGGCCCCGGCAGACCGGCAACCCGTTCACCCCGGTCCTCGACGCGCTGCCCAAGTACGTCGCCTCGACCACCCTCGCCGAACCGCTGCCCTGGGTGAACTCGCACCTGCTCAAGGGCGACGTGATCGAGGCGGTCACCGAGCTGAAGGCGCAGCCCGGCCCGGACATCGCGGTGCTGGGCAGCGGTGAACTGGTCCGGTCGCTGCGCCGCCACGGGCTGGTCGACGCGTACGTGCTGCTGGTTCACCCGCTGGTGCTGGGCACCGGCCGCCGGCTGTTCGCCGCCGGCGACACCCCCGACGAGCTGCGGCTGGTGGGGAGCGTCACGACCACCACCGGGGTGGTCATCGCCAGCTACGAGCCGGCCTGATCCGCTGCCCGCGGCCCGGCCCCCGGCACGGGGGGGGGGGGGGGGGGGGGGGGGGGGGAGGCGC
>NZ_JBJZOG010000152.1:0-11572 GCF_047200535.1 Micromonospora mangrovicola
GGGGGCTGGGGGTGGGGGGGTCTGCCGCAGCTTGACTCCTGTTTGGATGGTCGTCCTGTTTGTCCCCCCCCCCCCCGCCGTCCCCCGGTCGGGTCAGTGCGCGGCGCAGCCGCCGGCGGGCGCGGGCGCCGCGGCCGGCGCGCCGAGGGTCGGCAACCCGAGCAGCACCCCGGGGGTACGCGGGGCGCGTCCCGCCTCGGCCGCGTCGCCAGCCCGGGTCCGCCGGTGCGACAGCGGCTCCCCGTCGGCGTTGAGGTGGTGCGGGGCGGCGTAGGTGACGGTGGTGTGCACGATGTCGCCGGGGCGGATCTGCCCGGCCAGCGAGCCCGTCGCGAAGTGGATCAGGCGGCCGTCGCGGGCCCGTCCGGACATCCGGCCGGTGCGCTCGTCCTTGCGCCCCTCGCCGACGGCGACCAGCACCTCCACGGTCTCGCCGACCAGCTTCTTGTTCTCCGCCCAGGTGATCTCCTCGACACACGAGATCAGCCGCTCGTAGCGCTCCTGCACGACCTGCTTGGGGAGCTGGCCGTCCATGGTCGCGGCCGGGGTGCCGGGGCGCTTGGAGTACTGGAAGGTGAACGCCGAGGAGAACCGCGCCTCGCGGACCACGTCGAGCGTCTTCTCGAAGTCGGCGTCGGTCTCGCCGGGAAAGCCGACGATGATGTCGGTGGTGATCGCCGCGTCCGGCATCGCCGCCCGCACCTTCTCGATGATCCCGAGGTACTTCTCCGACCGGTACGAGCGGCGCATCGCCCGCAGCACGTCGTCGGATCCGGACTGCAACGGCATGTGCAGCGAGTGGCAGACGTTCGGCGTCTCGGCCATCGCGGCGATCACGTCGTCGGTGAAGTCCTTCGGGTGCGGGCTGGTGAACCGCACCCGCTCCAGCCCTTCAATGTCGCCGCAGGCACGCAGCAGCTCGGCGAAGGCCGACCGGCCGCCACTGCGCTTCCGGTTCGGCTCGCCAGCGTCGCCGAACGCGACGCCGTAGGAGTTCACGTTCTGCCCGAGCAGGGTCACCTCCAGCACGCCCTCGTCGACCAGGGCGCGCACCTCGGAGAGGATGTCGCCGGGGCGCCGGTCCTTCTCCTTGCCCCGCAGGGAGGGCACGATGCAGAACGTGCAGGTGTTGTTGCAGCCGACCGAGATCGACACCCAGCCGGCGTACGTCGACTCGCGCCGGGTCGGCAGCGTGGAGGGGAACACGTCGAGGGACTCGAGGATCTCCACCTCGGCGGCGGCGTTGTGCCGGGCCCGCTCCAGCAGCACCGGCAGCGAGCCGATGTTGTGCGTGCCGAAGACCACGTCCACCCAGGGGGCCTTGCGGACGATCTCGCCGCGGTCCTTCTGGGCCAGGCAGCCGCCGACCGCGATCTGCATCCCGGGGTGCTTGTCCTTCACGGGGCGCAGATGACCCAGGTTGCCGTAGAGCCGGTTGTCGGCGTTCTCCCGGACGGCGCAGGTGTTGAACACCACCACGTCGGGTTGCTCGTCGGCCTCGGCGGCGCGCACGTATCCGGCCTGTTCGAGCAGGCCGGAAATGCGCTCGGAGTCGTGCACGTTCATCTGGCAGCCGTACGTGCGCACCTGGTAGGTGCGCGGGCTGCCCGCGGCTGCGGTAGTCATGACCCGGACAGCGTATCCGGGTGGAGCTGGTCGGAACGAACGAGGAGGAGCCGTGTGCCGGAGCATCAAGACCCTGCGTGAGCCGTACGTCCCGGTGGTCACCGAGGAGGACATCCGGGCGGCCGCGTTGCAGTACGTCCGGAAGATCTCCGGGTTCCGTGCCCCCGCCGCGCACAACGCCGAGGCGTTCAACGCGGCGGTGGACGCGGTGGCCGCCGCCACGGCGACGCTGCTCGATCAACTGGTGGTCCGGGGTCAGCAGCCGACCCGGGGCTGATCCCCGGGTCGGGGCCCGCATCGTCGCGCGCCGAACGCCTGGCGGCCCGGGCCGGTGCCGTCAGGCGGCGGCCAGGGCCGGTTCGACCGAGTCGGGCGCCCACCGGGAGCGGTGGCACTGCGACCAGCCCCGGCAGCCGGGGTGCGACAGGGTGCAGAGCCGCTGGTCGCTGAGCACCTCGCCGTCGTCGGTCTCCGTCACGTCGAAGTGCACCGGGCGGATTGTGCCGTCGGGGGCGACCAGCAGGTGCCGCCCGGCGTCGAGGGTGTCGTCGCGCATCAGGCAGTTGCGGCCCAGCACCCGGGCCAGTGCCGCGATGCTGGGCAGTTCGGGCAGCTTCTCCGGGACCCCGTAGCAGTCGACCACGGTGCCGTACGCCCCCGGCGCCGCCCAGACGTCGCAGATCACCGCGTACGCCGGGAGTCGGGCCGGGTCGGCGACGGCGAGGGGCATCACCACCCGGCCGAGCGCCTCGGCGAGCGCCGGGTAGACCTTCGCGGGCGTCGCGCCGTCGATTCTCCAGTTCCACAGCTCGGTCATGCCGCCTCCTCGCTGTGCTCGTCCCACCGGCCTCCGGATCGGGCCTTACTGACGATGGTGAGGCGCATATGACCTCAGCCGGGGGCAAGTTACCGGTCTGTGACCATTCCGGGCAAAATTTCCTCGGGCGACGTTGCTGCGAGTAGCCGGAAGATGACATTTTATCGGGTATCGTGCCGCAGTCACGGCGTGAGTCCGAGCTGTCGTGCCGCAGTCGCGGCGGCCACCGGTGTTCAGCGCACCTGGATCAGCTGGTCGCTCGCCGGCCGCAGCTCGCCGATCACCGTGCCGCCGGGCACCTCGCCGGCCACCAGCAGGCCGCCGGAGGTCTGCGCGTCGGCCAGCAGCAACCGCTCCCCCTCGTCGACGCCGCCGAAGTCGGTCCACGGGGTCACCCAGTCCAGGTTGCGGCGGGTGCCGCCGCTGACGTACCCGTCCCGCAGCGCCTCCCGCGCCCCCGGAAGGTATGGTACGGCCGCCGCGTCGATCGCCACGGTGAGCCGGCTGGCCCGGGCCAGCTTCGAGGCGTGCCCGAGCAGCCCGAAGCCGGTGACGTCGGTGCCGCACCGGATGCCGGCGGCCACCGCCGCCCGGGCCGCGTCCCGGTTGAGCCGGACCATCGAGGCGACCGCCTCGTCGAACCGCTCCCCGGTCTGCTTGTGCCGGGTGTTCAGCACCCCGACACCGAGCGGCTTGGTCAGCGACAGCGGCAGGCCGGCCCGACCGGCATCGAGGGTGATCAGCTCCTCGGGACGGACCACGCCGGTGACCGCGAGGCCGTACTTCGGACCGTCGTCGTCCACACTGTGCCCGCCGGCCAGGTGGCAGCCGGCCTCCCGGGCCACGTCCTGACCCCCGCGCAGCACCTCCCGGGCCAGTTCCAGCGGCAGCACGTCCCGGGGCCAGCAGAGCAGGTTGAGCGCGACCAGCGGGGTGCCGCCCATGGCGTACACGTCGGAGAGGGCGTTGGCCGCGGCGATCCGGCCCCAGTCGTACGCGTCGTCCACCACGGGGGTGAAGAAGTCGGCGGTGGTGACCAGCCCGGTCCGCTCGTCCAGCCGGACCACCGCGGCATCGTCGCCGTTCTCCAGGCCGACCAGCAGGTCGGCGGAGCCGGTGGCCGGCCCCAGGCCGGCGACCATCGCCTCCAGCTCGCCCGCCGGGATCTTGCACGCGCAGCCGCCGCCGCGGGCGTAATCGGTCAACCGGAGCAGCGTGGTCATCTTCACATGATCTCCGCGCCGCGCCGTCCCCGCCACCGGACCGGCCGGATCGTGACGGAATTCGGACTTGCCGGTACGCCGGTGACCGGTGTTACCGCTCCGTGACCATTCAGGTTGCGTTCTGCCACGTCACCCCGCCTACAGTGGCCGAACCGGGGGTCGACCGACCCCGCTTTCCGCCATTACGACAGGGACGGTGAACGACGTGACGACGGGCGAACCGCTCATCGTGCTGGACGGGGTCAACAAGTGGTTCGGCCCGCTGCACGTGCTCGACGACGTCTCCCTCTCCGTCGGCCGGGGCGAGGTCGTCGTGGTGATCGGCCCCTCGGGCTCCGGCAAGTCGACGCTCTGCCGCACGATCAACCGGCTCGAACCCATCAACTCCGGCACCATCACCTTCGACGGCACCCCGCTGCCGGCCGAGGGCAAGGCCCTCGCCAAGCTGCGCAGCGAGGTCGGCATGGTCTTCCAGTCGTTCAACCTGTTCGCGCACAAGACCATCCTGGAGAACGTCACCCTCGGTCCGGTGAAGGTCCGCAGGGAGAAGCCGGCCGCCGCCCGCGAGCGCGGCCTGGCCCTGCTGGACCGGGTCGGCATCGCCAACCAGGCCGACAAGTACCCGGCGCAGCTCTCCGGCGGTCAGCAGCAGCGGGCGGCGATCGCCCGCGCCCTCGCGATGCAGCCCAAGGCGATGCTCTTCGACGAGCCGACCAGCGCGCTGGACCCGGAGATGGTCGGCGAGGTGCTGGACGTGATGACCTCGCTGGCCCGCGACGGCATGACCATGGTCGTGGTCACCCACGAGATGGGCTTCGCGCGGCACGCCGCCAACCGGGTCGTCTTCATGGCCGACGGCCAACTGGTCGAGGAGGCCGCGCCCACCGAGTTCTTCGCGAACCCGCGCAGCGAGCGGGCCAAGGACTTTCTCTCCAAGATCCTCACGCACTGAGCGTCCGTAGTGGAGCGTGCCGTCCCCCGGTGTGCTCCGTCGAAGAAGGAGATGAGTATGCGTTTCAAGCGCGTGGCCGCGGTCGCCGCGGCGGCGACCCTGGCGCTGGGCATGGCCGCCTGCGGCGGTGACGACAGCGACGAGGGCACCGGCGCCGGCAGCAAGTCCTTCGCCGCCGGCAGCACCATGGAGAAGCTGAACAAGGCCCAGAAGATCACGGTCGGCACCAAGTTCGACCAGCCGGGCTTCGGCCAGAAGGGCCTGTCGGGCAAGCCGGAGGGCTTCGACGTCGAGATCGCGAAGATCATCGTCAAGGAGCTCGGCATCCCTGAGGACAAGATCGAGTACGTCGAGACGCCGTCCAAGGTCCGCGAGGACGTGATCGAGAACGGCACCGTCGACCTCGTCGCGGCGACCTACACGATCAACGACAAGCGCAAGGAGCGCATCGCCTTCGCCGGGCCGTACTACGAGGCCGGCCAGAACATCATGGTGAAGAAGGACGACTCCTCGATCACCGGCCCGGACTCGTTCAAGGACGGCACCAAGAAGGTCTGCTCGGTGACCGGGTCCACCCCGGCTGAGGAGATCAAGAAGTACGTCAAGGACGTCGCCACCCAGCTGGTGCTCTTCGACACCTACGACAAGTGCCGGGACGCCCTCAAGGGCGGCCAGGTCGACGCGGTCACCACGGACAACGTGATCCTGCTCGGCTACATCGCCAAGGACGAGAACTCGTTCAAGATGGCCGGCGACAACTTCACCAAGGAGCCGTACGGCATCGGCGTGAAGAAGGACGACACCGACTTCCGCAACTTCATCAACGACGTCCTGGAGAAGGCCATGCAGGACGGCCGCTGGAAGAAGGCCTGGGACGACACCGCCGGCAAGTTCGGCGCGACCCTGGGCGACGCCCCGACCATCAACCGCTACTGACCTGAACACCTGATCTGGAGGGTGGGGAGGAAACCGGCCCGTGAGTGTGCTCATCGACAAGTTCGACGTCTTCGCGGGTGGATTCTGGCTCACCCTCCAGATCTGCGTGCTCGCCGCGACCGGCGCCCTGCTCCTGGGCGCCGCCGTGGCGGTACTCCGCATCTCGCCGGTGCCGCCGCTGCGGGCGGTCGGCACCGCGTACGTGACCATCTTCCGGAACATGCCGCTGACCGTGGTGATGTTCTTCGCCGCCTTCGGGCTGCCGGCCCTCGGCTCCAACGCCGACTTTTTCCGCATCCCGGGTCTGGACGCGATCTTCAGCCGGCTCGGCACCGACCTGCCGTACTTCCGCTTCGCCCTGATCGCGCTGGTGCTCTACACCGCCGCCTTCGTCTGTGAGGCGCTGCGGTCCGGAGTGAACGCGGTGCCGGCCGGCCAGGCCGAGGCGGCCCGCTCGCTCGGTCTCACCTTCGGCCAGAACCTGCGGCACGTGGTGCTGCCGCAGTCCTGGAAGGCGTCCGTGGTGCCGCTCGGCTCGGTGATCATCGCGATGATCAAGAACTCGGCGCTGGTCGGCTTCTTCGGCGTCGTCGGTGACCTGTCCCAGACCGCCGAGCAGCTCACATCGGCCGGCGGGTACGCCTTCATTCCGGTCGCCATCGGCATCTCGATCGGCTACCTGATCATGACTGTGCCGCTCGGCGCCCTGCTCGACCGGATCGAGAAGCGACAGGCGGTGGCCCGGTGAGCCAGCAGACCAGCGTCCTCTACGACGTCCCCGGTCCCCGCCAGCGGCGGATCACGCTGATCGGCAGCCTGGTCGCCACCGTGCTGGTGCTCGTCGGGGCGTACTTCCTGATCTACCGGCCGCTGGCCGACAAGGGCCAGTTCTCGATGGAGCTGTGGGGCCCGCTGGTCGACCCCTCGAACGAGAACTTCCCGCTGGTCTGGCAGCGGATCGGCACCGGCCTGAAGAACACGCTGACCGCCGCCGTACTGGCCATCCTCTCCTCGCTGGTCGTCGGCACGCTGATCGCGGTGCTGCGGATCCAGCTCAAGAGCCTGACCCGGCGCCGCTTCACCGGGCTGGCGACGCCGGTCGCATACCCGCTGCGCGGGCTGAGCTGGCTGCTGTCCGCGGTCACCCGGATCTGCGTCGAGGTGTTCCGGGGCCTGCCGGTCGTCATCACCATCTTCTTCGTGGCGCGCGGCTTCCCCGAGTTCGGCGTCTCGTTCGACAACCTCTGGTACCTGGTCATCGGCCTGACCGTCTACAACTCGGTGGTCATCGCCGAGATCCTGCGTTCCGGCATGGAGGGGCTGCCCGGCGGCCAGGCCGAGGCCGCCGCCGCGATCGGGCTCGCCCCGCTGCAGACCACCCGGATGATCCTGCTGCCGCAGGCGTTCCGGATCATGCTCCCCGCGCTGATCAGCCAGCTCGTCGTGGTGCTCAAGGACACCTCGCTCGGCTTCATCATCAGCTACGAGGAGACCCTCAACATCGGCAAGCAGATCATCGGCGTGCTGGGCAACCCGATCCAGGTCTACGCGGTGATCGCCGTGCTCTTCATCGCGGTGAACTACTCGCTGTCGAAGCTCGCCCAGTTCGTCCAGCGCCGGCTCTCCCGGGGTCGCCGGTCCGCCGGCACCCCGGCGGCGGTCGCACCGCCCGCCGCGCTCATGTCCCAGTCAGAGAGCAACGACGTGACCCCCTGATCCGACTGCCACCAACGCGTCGAAGGGCCGGCCCGGAACACCGGGCCGGCCCTTCGCGTACGTGCGTCAGCGGGCGATCTCGGTGACCCGCGACTCGCGGACCACGGTGACCCGGATCTGCCCCGGATAGGTCAGCTCCTCCTCGATCTGCTTGGCCACGTCCCGGGCGAGGACCGCCGCGCCGATGTCGTCGACGTCCTCCGGCTTGACCATCACCCGGATCTCCCGGCCCGCCTGCATTGCGAAGACCTTCTCCACGCCGAGCTTGCCGGCCGCGATCTCCTCGATCCGCTCCAGCCGCTTCACGTACGCCTCGAGGCTCTCCCGCCGCGCCCCCGGGCGTCCACCGGAGCAGGCGTCGGAAGCCTGCGTGAGCACGGCCTCGATGGTCTGCGGCGGCACCTCGTTGTGGTGCGCCTCGATGGCGTGCACCACGTCCTCGCTCTCGCCGTACTTGCGGGCCAGGTCGGCGCCGATGATGGCGTGGCTGCCCTCCACCTCGTGGGTGAGCGCCTTGCCGATGTCGTGCAGGAACGCGCAACGCTTGATGGTCGGCACGTCCAGCCGCAGCTCGGCGGCCATGATGCCGGCGATGTGCGCGGTCTCCACCAGGTGCTTGAGCACGTTCTGCCCGTACGACGTCCGGTAGCGCAGCCGGCCGAGCAGGGTGACCAGTTCCGGGTGGATCTCGGTGATGCCCACCTCGACCAGGGCGTCCTCGGCGGCCCGGTGGCAGAGCTCCTCCACCTCGTGCCGGGCCAGGTCGTAGACCTCCTCGATCCGGTGCGGGTGGATCCGGCCGTCCAGCACCAGCTTCTCCAGGGTGAGCCGGCCGACCTCGCGGCGTACCGGGTCGAAGCAGGAGAGCAGCACCGCCTCGGGGGTGTCGTCGATGATCAGGTTGACCCCGGTGACCGACTCGAAGGCGCGGATGTTGCGCCCCTCCCGGCCGATGATCCGCCCCTTCATCTCGTCGCCCGGCAGGTGCAGGACGCTGACCACGCTCTCCGCGGTCTGCTCGCTGGCGACCCGTTGGATGGCGTCCACGACGATGTGCCGGGCCCGCTGCTCCGCGGTGCCCCGGGCGTCCGCCTCGATGTCCCGGACCAGCAGCGCGGCCTCCCGCTTGGCCTGACCCTCGATCGCCTCGACCAGCTCGGCGCGGGCCGTTTCGGCGGTCAGCCCGGCCACCCGCTCCAGCTCGCGGCGGCGCTGCTCCTCCGCCTCGGCGAGCCCCTGCTCCCGCTCGACGAGGGCGGCCTCCCGGCCGGCGAGAGCGGCGCTGGCCGCGGTGAGCTGCCGCTCCCGCTCGGCGAGCCGCTCCACCTCCTCGGTGTGCAGCCGTTCCCGCTCGTCCATCCGGGCGGCCCGCCGCTCCACCTCCGCGGCCTGTTCCCGAGTGGTCGCGGCGAGCACCGCCACCTCGCGCTCGCCGCTGCGCCGGGCGGCGGTACGCAGCTGCTCGGCGTCCGCCTCGGCCTGCTTGTGCGCCCGCTCCAGCACGGTGTCGGCCTCGGCACGGGCGTCGTCGAGGACCCGGCGGGCCTCGGCCCTGGCCGCCTTCGCCTCGGCCTTCGCGGCCGCCGCCTCGGCGCGGGCCGCGGCGGCGGCCGACTTCGCCACGTCGATGGTGCTGTTCGCCTCGTCGGCGGCGCTGCGCAGGGCCGCCAGGGACTGCTCCTGCCGGTCCTTCTCGGCGATGAAGGCCGGATCCTCGGAGGCGGGCGCGAGGCTGATCCGGCGCAGGGTACGCACGCCGAACACCACGGCGCCGACCACCACGACCGCGAGGATCAGCACCACCACGAGGAGGACCACGTCGAAGCCCCTCATGCCGCCGCTCCCAGCCGACGGCGGGGGCGACCGGACGCGGCGCCGACGGCACGGGGTCGGTCGGCCCGTCCGGGGCGCGTGCCCGGCCCGGCCCGATCGGGGACGCCGCAGCCCGGCGAGGAGCGACCGGCAGCGCGTGGAAGACCGCCGGTGAACCTCTGCCGCCCCGTCATGGCCGCCTCCCCTGAACGTCACGCCGCAGACGACGTGCCGGAGGGCACGCACCTGCGGCTCTGGACGCCCGACCGAGCGGCTGGCCGTGGGTAGCGTTCCGTCGGCGGTGCCCACGGATGGGGCATCGCCGACAACCGGTTGCAGTTGTCGGTCGACTCCGGACCGGCCGTCCGGAGCTGCCGTCAAGGGCCGGTGACGCTGGCCAAAGTGATGCTGTTCTGTTACGCGTTCTATGTTGTGCGCTTAGCCTGCGCTGGTCGGGCAACGTGAGCCTGTATGGCGAGGCTAGGTCGCCGGGGGCCGTTCGGTCAAGAACTCATGATCAAACCACCCGGACGGAGCGAAGTTGGAGCGTCACCCAGAGCTGATCAGATGCCGGACACGGCCGGACAAAACTCGCGTCCGCCAAGCCCCGCCGTCGCCTTCCCGACCTGCTCAGACCCCTAGCGCCCCCGTCCCGTCCGACACCCGGACGCGACCACGTCGCGCCGGCCGCCTCGACGTACCGGCACGGCGGAACTTCCCCCAAGTGTTGCCTCCCCATGACGAAGGACAGCACTTTCCGGGGAACCTGCGCGGTTCCTTCCGTCGCCGGCCGCCGACGACGGGGACGGGCGACGGGGGCGGGCGACGGCTGCCGACGCCCGGGGCGGCGAACGGGGAGTGGGGCGGCTCCTGGAAGCACCGGGGCGGGCGGTCAGGCGGCGGCGAGGGCGTGGGCGGCGGCGACGAGGGCCGCGTTGTCGGGCGCGACGCTGTTGTCCGGCAGGACCAGGGTGTCCTCCAGGCCGACCCGGGTGGCCAGGCCCCGCCGTACCGCCTCGGCGAGCACCGGCCAGGCGGCGGGGCCCTCGCCGTGCAGCAGCACCGGCGGGCCGCCGGCAGGCAACGCGGTGAGGATCGCGGCGGCGTCGTCCAGCGCGGCGGCGGGCTCCTCGGCCAGGCACTCGACAAGAATCCGGCCGACCGGCACGGGCCAGCGCCGCCAGGCGTCGACCGCCCCCTCGGTCCAGAGCCCCACCTCCACCATGACGCCCCGCTCGTGCAGGGCCGCGGCGACCGCTGCCGCGCCCGGTTCGTGGGCGTTGACCGAGGCGAAGTCGGGCAGCACCGTCCAGGCCCGGACGGCGGCCACCCGGGCGGCCGGGTCCGGCACGATCCACGCGCCGGTGCTCACCCCGACGGGCAGGCCCGGCCGGGCGGTCCGGATGGCGGTGACCGCGTCGGCGATCACCGCCGCGTCGAGGGACTCGCCGCCGGCCGCGTCCCGGGGGTGGACGTGCACCGCCGCGACCCCCGACGCGGCGCACCGGGCGGCGTCGGCGGCCAACTCGGCCGGGGTGGTCGGCACCATGGGATGCTCCTCCCGGCGCCGACCACCGTTGAGACACGCCTTCAACACCCGGCCATCATGACCCGACCGTCCGACAGCTCGCAGCGCCCACGCCGCCGGCTCCGCCTCCGGATACCGGAGCGGGGGCGGGGCGGGGCGGTGACACGGGATGCGGCGATCCGGGCTGTCTCCACGCCGGAGTGGGCCGGCGTTCCGCAACCCGTGCGGCCCGCCTCGCGGCCGGTCGGAGCGGCACGCCCAGCCGGGCGACCCGACCCGTACATGCCCGGCGTCAGTCGAGGGAGCGGGAGCCGCGGTCGAGGTCGTTCTCGGCGTCGGCGAGGGCATCGGCGTCGATGTGCTCGGCGAACTCGGCCGCCTCGGCGCTCTGCGCGGCGAGGGCGTCCTTCACCGCCCGGATCGCCACGCCGGGCGGGTAGCCCTTGCGGGCCAGCATGCCCACCAGGCGGCGGAACACCGCGTCGGGCTCGCCCCGGGCCGAGCGCAGCTTCCGCTCGACCAGGACCCGGGCGGTCTCCGCCTCGGTCTCCTCGTCCAGTTCACCCAGGGCCTCGCTGGCCACGTCGCCGTCGACGCCCCGCTGGCGCAGCTCGTTGGCGAGCGCCCGCCGGGCCAGCCCCCGGCCGGCGTGCCGGCTGCTCACCCAGGCCCGGGCGAAGGCGGCGTCGTCGATGATGCCGACCTCGTCGTACCGGTCGAGGACCTGGGCGGCTACCTCCCCGGAGATGCCCCGCTTCGCCAGGGCACCGGCCAGCTCCGCCCGGGTCCGCGGCCGGACCGCGAGCTGCCGCAGGCAGATCTCCCGGACCACCTCGGCCTCGTCGCGCGGCGGAGCCGGGGGGGGGGGGTAGAAGGAAGGGGGGGGAGGGGGGGGAAGGGGGAGGGGGAGAGAGGGGGAGGGGGGGGGGGGGGGGGGGAGTAGGGGGGGGGGGGGGGGGGGG